>NZ_JBBFKU010000003.1:0-116592 GCF_037481895.1 Tenuifilum sp. | reverse complement strand
ACTACGAATTTATATCTAATAGCATGGACAGTACAGCCGAAGAAATTGCATTCCTTTACAAAAAGCGCTGGGGAATAGAATTGTTGTTCAAGAAAATGAAGCAGAATTTTCAATTACACTATTTTTATGGCGAAAACGAAAATGCTATCAGAACACAGGTGTGGTGTACATTAATTGCTCAATTATTATTGACGGTAGTACAGAAAATGGCACAAACTAAAAAAGCGTTTTCGGTAGTAGCTTCCTTAATTAGGATACATTTGATAAGCTTGCTTGATGTGTTCCAATTACTGAGAAGCACCAAACGAGACTATTTAAAAAAAACAGGCTCCCCTCCAGTAAATTTACAGTATATACTGCAAATTTGACAGGGGGTGACTTTTAAAATTAGAAAAATATCAACTGATTATCAGGCAGTATGGTGAACAAACAGGTGAAATTACGTTTTAGTCGGACAATAGTGAAAATATATCAATAATCCTTTTCATGGCACTTGGAATTGTTGCCTGTACAAAGGATTTTCTGGAGTTACAACCTCTAACTGACAGGGTTGAGGATAACTTCTATAAAACCGAGAAAGACGCTTTTGAAGCAGTTGTTTCAATCTACGATGTTTTGCAATGGCAAACAGGCGGTGGCTACCACCCATGGGATCTTGTTAGTAATATTCTTTCGGACGATGCTTTTGCAGGTGGATCAGGTCCAGGCGACCGTCCCGGCTTAGTTCGTATGGGTAAACTCTCAAATTTTGTTACTGACGAAGAACCTCTAGGCATTTGGAAAGATAGATTTTCAGGCATTTACAGAGCAAACCTGTTCCTTTCAAAGGTAGATGGGGTTGATTTCAAAACCGAGGGTTTAAAAACCCGCCTTACTGCTGAGGCTCGTTTTCTAAGGGGTTATTTCTATTTTGAATTGGTTCAGTTCTACGGAAATGTTCCTCTAATCCTTAAGCCCCTTGCACCATCGGAGTATCAACAGTCCGCTGCCGATCCTGCTGATGTTTACAATCAAATTGCCAGCGATTTGTACTATGCTTACCAAAACCTACCTGCCACTATTACTGCTGCGGAGAAAGGCAGAGCATCAAAGTGGGCAGCTGGTGCATTGCTGGCAAGGGTTTACCTGTTCCATAAAGGCTATGGTAAAGGTGTTCTAAATATCACTACCGACCTTAAAGCCGATGATAAAACCTTTACAGAAACCGACATTGAAACCATTATTGACGATATTGTTGAAAATAGTGGACACGATCTAGTGGCAAACTATGCTAACCTTTGGGGTGTGGGCAACGAGAATAACAATGAATCGATTTTTGAGATTCAGCACACCCAAAAGGCTGACTGGGGCGACTGGGGATGGCGTAACGGCACCGAAGGCAACTGGGCTGTTGTAATGACTGGTTTCCGCGGTGTTGAAGATCCCATTTACGAGTCCGGATGGAGTTTTCAGCCTGCCAGCCAATCACTTGCCGATGAGTTCGAACCAGGTGATTCGCGTTACTCAGTATCAATACTAGATGCAGCAGCCGAAAGTTTGGTTTACAAGCCTGAAAACTGCTACCAGCATACCGGGTATGCATTCAAAAAGTTCTACCCTCGTAAGGCTGACAGGCCCGCCACTAACGATGCCTTGAACTGGCCTTATAACCGTCCCGTAATCCGTTTTGCCGATGTACTGCTTATGGGTGCTGAGCTATACCTTGACAACAATCTTGGTAAAGCACAGGACTACTATAGCCGTGTTCGTAAACGGGCTTTTGGCGATGCACACGTTGCGCCTACTCTAACAAACGATCAGGCTGGCCTTGACCTCATTTACCATGAGCGCAGGGTTGAATTTGCTGGCGAAGGGCTCCGTTACTGGGATTTGCTCCGTAGGGGTTTAACCTATGCTGAAACAAAGATTAACGCAGCAGCAGGTGCAAGTCCTTTGGATGAAACATTCAGCTCGGCAACTAAGGGCTTGTTGCCAATACCCCAGACAGAAATTACACTTTCGGGGAATAAACTAAAACAAAATGCTGGTTACTAATAAATTAAGAAGAGCTATGAATAAACGACACATCATATTTTCCGCTCTGGTTCTTGTTGGGCTTACCTGGTTTGGTTGCGAGCCCATGGAACTAGATAAACCAAAAATTGGGAATGCCCCTACAGCTGAACAGTTAGATTTTACCATTACCCCTGGCGATGATGCATTTCACTTTGTAATTACTAACACATCTACAGTAAAAGGTATTGCAAACTGGGATCTTGGCAATGGCGTTAAAGCAGTTGGGAATTCAGTTACTGCATACTACCCTCTTGCTAAAACCTACAATATCACTCTAACCCTATATGCCTCGGGTGGTAGTACATCTAAAACAAAGGAGTTAGAACAAACAGAGACCGACTGGTCATATCTGGAAAGCCCGATCATTACTGCCCTAACAGGTGGAGTTGATGCACCTAATGGGAAAACATGGGTAATCGACAGCCTTACGGAAGCACATCTTGGCGTTGGCCCTGCCGATTCATATTCGCCGGTATGGTGGGCTGCAGCCCCATTAGCCAAATCAGGGCACTTCCTCTACGACGATGAATTTACCTTTAAGCTTGTTGGATTTACCTATACCATTGACACTCATGGCAAAACCCATGTAAACCACGATGGTAATGCCGATGAAGATGGCTTATCCGCTGGTTACTATGTATCATCATTCTGGAACGACGCCTACGACATCGACATGAACACCAACGATGCTGCCCGTGGCGAACTTACATGGTCAATCAGTGAGGAAAATGGTAAATACTATATTCAGATTTCGAGCCAGTCAGGCAATATCTCTTACGACGATGGCAACCCCCGCAAATACGAAGTTCTTGAATGGAACGAAAACTTCTTCCACCTCCGAACAGTAGGTGGGGCTGCCCGTTACCACAAGATAATTCCTAAAGGGTATGTAAGACCTACTATATCATATACACTAAATGTTACAGCAACCGCTAACCCCAACGAGTACACATTTGCTCTTGAGGATTTAACAGTACCCTCATCGTTTACCATTTCGAATATTACTTACGACTTTGGCGATGGCTCCAGCTATCAAACAACCAATGGAGCCGAGGTGGTAACTCATACCTACATGCGTAAGGGAAATTACAACGCCAAAGTTACAGTAACAGCTAACGGGCAGGATTTTGTTAAAACCTCAACGGTTGACGTTGCCGCTAATCACCCAACCTACCAGGAGTACCTGCTCGATGCTATGGTAATGTACAACGACTTTGGCGAAACCACCCTTGTTCCCATGCAGGTTGATCAGTCCGATGGGGGAGCCACACTTGAAATAGTAACCAACCCCGACAATACCCTTTACCCGAACCGTAGTGCGCATTGTGCCCTATTCACAAAATACAATTCCCAGTGGGCAAACGCTTATACTCGCCTGCCCGATGGCTACCGCTTTGACCTAACCAAACAAACTGTATTCAAGGTTTTGGTTTACGGTAAGGCTGGCGACGAGGTGCTTTTGAAGCTCGAAAACACTGACCGAGGCGGTAATGCTTGGCAAACCGGAACCCATGATTTGAAATACACCATCCAGAATGATAATAAGTGGGAAATTGCCGAGTTTAACTTTGCCGGTGTTGGTGCAGGTTGGGATTGGACAGGTGACATTTTCACCGGCGATGTAACCACTGACTCAAGGTTTAACAAGGACTTCTACAACGTGGTTCGCATAATGATTAACCCCGGTAACAACTTAGGAACCTTTAGCGTTCACCTCGACGATTTGGCTGGGCCTCATATCGAAGGGCTTAAGTAACCTATTCTGTTCACAGGGTAACCCTTAACGGGTTACCCTGTTTTAACCCGAAAAACGGAAAATGATGAGATTGAAATTATTAATTGCAGTTGTAACGTTGGCAGCATGGTCGTGTAGTGGCAATAAAACCACAATGGACCATTCGGGGGGCAAACTATCTATCGAACCAGCAATTGAAAGGAAGGTTGACTCGGTTCTAAAGCTTATGACCATTGACGAGAAGATAGGCCAGCTAAACCAGTTAACCGGTAATGGAGAGACCACTGGCCCTATCACCTTTGCAACTGAGTACCAGGATGCTATTCGGAAAGGTGAAGTGGGAAGCATGCTCAACGTTAATGGCGCAGCCTACACCTATAAGGTGCAAAAAATTGCTGTAGAGGAAAGCCGTTTGGGTATCCCGCTCATTTTTGGCTACGATGTGATACATGGCTATAAAACCATATTTCCCATTCCGCTGGGCGAGGCAGCCTGCTGGGATTTAGATGCCATCGAAAAATCGGCACGTATTGCAGCCATAGAGGCTGCTGCTGCAGGGCAGCACTGGACTTTTGCACCAATGGTAGATGTTGCCCGTGACCCACGCTGGGGGCGGGTAATGGAAGGAGCCGGAGAGGATCCTTTCTACGGTTCGCTTGTGGCAAAAGCACGGGTTAAAGGTTTTCAGGGCTCATCGTTGGCTGACCCATCAACAATTGTTGCATGCGCCAAACATTTTGTAGCCTATGGAGCAGCAATGGGAGGCCGCGATTACAATACGGTAGATATTTCAAACAGAACACTGCACGAAGTTTACCTACCCCCATTCAAGGCTGCCATTGATGCTGGTGTTGGAACATTTATGTCGTCGTTCAACGAGCTAAACGGTGTACCCGTTACTGGTAACAAGGAAATGGTTAAGGATATCCTTAAGGACGAATGGCAGTTTAATGGATTTATTGTTTCGGATTGGGCCTCAATACGCGAGATGCTGGTTCATGGGATTGCCGCTGACGACTACCAAGCAGCCGATTTAGCCATGAATGCCGGAATAGACATGGATATGGAGGGTCATATCTACATACATCAGCTTAAGAAGTTGCTTGCCGATGGCAAAATTACCGAAAAACAGATTGATGATGCCGTAAGGCGTATTCTTCGCATTAAATTCATGCTTGGCCTGTTTGATGACCCTTACCGCTACTGCGATACAATTCGGGAGAAAGAGTTAATACTCAACCCACGCCATCTTGAGATTGCACGTGAAGTTGCACGTAAATCGATGGTTCTGCTAAAAAACGATGGGGTGTTGCCACTTAGCAAAAAACTCAACACCGTTGCAGTTATTGGCCCATTAGCCGATAATACCGAGGATATCATTGGAACCTGGTCAGCAAGGGGTGAAGGCAAGGATGCTGTATCGGTTTTGACCGGTATTCGTCAAAAATTACCCAACACAAAGGTAATTCACGCAAAGGGTTGCGATATTACAGGCGATTCAAAAGCTGGATTTGCCGAAGCAATAGCCACAGCTCGCAAAGCCGATGCTGTTGTTTTGGTAGTAGGCGAAGCGGCAATGATGTCGGGCGAGGCGCTCAGCAGGGCTTTCCTCGATTTGCCTGGTGTTCAAAAGGATCTGGTTTTGGCAATCAATGAGCTTAAAAAACCCTTGGTGGTTGTTCTCATGAACGGTCGTCCGTTAACCATTGAGTGGATGGACAATGCAGTTCCTGCCATACTCGAAGCATGGTTACCCGGAACAATGGGAGGCCCTGCCGTTGCCGATGTACTTTTTGGCGACTACAACCCATCGGGCAAACTTCCAATGACCTTCCCCCGTAATGTTGGACAAATTCCATTATTCTATTACCATAAAAACACCGGTAGACCAAGGGTAGAAACCGAAAGGTACACCTCAAAGTATATTGACAGTCCAAATACACCGCTTTACCCATTTGGCTACGGACTTAGCTACACCTCTTTCGATTACAGTAATTTTGGTATTAGCGCCAATGAAATTGGCATGAGCGATACCCTTAAAGTTTGGGTAGATGTGACCAATACCGGAAACTACGATGGCGAAGAGGTTGTACAGCTCTACATTCGCGACATGGTGGGATCTGTTACCCGACCAGTTAAGGGGCTAAAGGGTTTTGAAAAGGTGTTCATCAAAAAAGGAGAAACCGTAAAGGTAATGTTTAAACTTACCGCAAGCGACCTGGCTTTTTATACACGCACCATGGAATTTAAAGCCGAACCCGGCGATTTCAAGGTGTTTGTAGGTGGCAACAGCCGCGACTTGCAAGAATTGAGTTTTAGGTTGAAGTAACTTTGGGTAAAAGGCTTTCGGATTAATTGTCCATAAAAAAGTTTTTTTTCGTATAAGTATGGTTAGGTGAGATGGACAATTCCCGAAAGCCTTTTTCTTAAAAACAAAAAAAAGAATGAGCAGAAAGTTTATCAATAGCATCATAGCGCTACTATTGGTAGTTCCCTTTACATGCCTTGCTCAGGTTAAGGTTCTGGTATGGAACGATGAGTTTAACTACACAGGATTGCCTGCAACCGATAAGTGGGGTTACGATGTAGGTGGAGGAGGTTGGGGAAACAATGAGCTACAGTACTACACTAATGCCCGATCCGAAAACGCTCGCGTTGAGAATGGGAAACTAATAATCGAAGCCCGGAAGGAACAGTACGAGGGCAGCGATTACACCTCGGCCCGATTAGTTACCCGCCATAAAGGCGATTGGCTTTACGGTAGGGTTGAAGCTTACGCTAAGCTGCCATCGGGCAGAGGAACATGGCCTGCCATTTGGATGCTACCCACCAACTGGGTTTATGGCAGTTGGCCTAAGAGTGGTGAAATTGATATCATGGAGTATGTTGGCTACGACCCCGGGGTAGTGCACGGAAGCATTCATACGGAAGCCTACAACCATGTTCTTGGCACTCAAAAAACCGCAACAATCTCGGTTCCCGATGCCGAAACGGCTTTTCACCTTTACGCCCTTGAATGGACACCAGAAAAAATTGACATCTATGTAGATAACAACAAATACTTCACCTTTGCCAATGAGCATAAGGATTATAAGACCTGGCCATTCGACCAGGTGTTTCACCTGATTCTTAACATTGCTGTTGGCGGGAACTGGGGTGGTGCTCAAGGAGTTGACCCCAATATTTGGCCACAAAAAATGTATGTTGATTATGTTCGGGTTTACCAATACATCGATGTATCGGCCTTGAAAGTTTCCGGTCCCGATTACGTTTCACCAAACCAAACGGGCGTTACATTCAGCATTCAGAATGTTGCCGATGCAACGTTTAGTTGGAGTGTCCCTGCAGGTGCAACCATTGTTAGCGGTCAGGGAACTAACTCAATAGTTGTTAACTGGGGAGATGTGCAGGGTGATGTATCTGTAGAAATTACACACCCACAAGCCGGTGGAACATACACCAAGACAGTAAAGACAGCCGTTATTCCAACCGGCGATAGGTATAGCCTGTTAAATGTAAAAGAAAATGGACTTATGGGTTGGGCTGGTTTAAATACCAGCCCCAACACCATCACGCTTTCAGCTGTCGATACGCTTTTGAAGGTTAACTACAATATCACTAAACCTGAAGACTTTCCGTATTTCACCTATACATTTCAAAGCCCTGTAGACATGAGCAACCTTACAGTCCTCAATGTGGAAATGATGACCTATAACCAAAGCAAATCGGTAGTAATGCGCGCCGACCTTTTCGACACTGATGGCCGGCTAACCGATGTATCGCCTGTTTTCCGCTTTTACCCCGTTGAACCCCATGGTGTATTCCATTACTACTCATTCGACTTTAACAACAACTGGGGGTCGAACACTCCTGAATATGGAAAGCAAGTAAACTACCATCAAATTGCAGGTGTTCGATTTTATGTAAACTATGGCGTTTACGGCAAAGCCGCATCTGATTCATTGTGGATTTCAGATGTTGTTTTGAGCAATACATTGCTAACCATCCACTCGCCAAGTGAGAATAAAATAAGCAGGTTTGACATTTACCCAAATCCTGCATCAACCTATATCAAAATCAACTCAAGCGCTTTAAAGGGAAATGTAAAAATTCAAGTAATTAACATTGCAGGTGTTCTTGTAAAAGAAATTATTGCAAATAGTGATAGTGAAATTAATATCTCAGACCTTCCAAATGGGTTTTACAGCGTAAGAATAATTACACAAACAAACTTGCTACAAACTGGCAGTTTTATTAAGCTTTAGCCTTACAGGTTCAGCATAAAATCAACCAGGTTTGTATCGCTTTCAATTTTGAGCTTTTTCCTTAGCCTGTATCGGCTTATTTCCACCCCGCGAACGCTAATATTAAGTATCTGGGCAATATCCTTTGTGGTCATGTTAAGGCGAAGGTATGCACACAACCTAAGTTCGCTGGGTGTTAGCTCCGGATACAACTCCTTAAGCTTCTTGATAAACCCGCTATGAACCTCATCGAAATGGTGCTCAAAGCGCTGCCATTCCTTGTCCATCTTCAAGTCATTGTCAATATTTCGGATGAGGTCGAGCACTTCTTTCTGAGAAACAGGGTTAATTGATTTAGCAATCACTTCAAGCCTTAACCTAAGCCTGTTAAGGAAGTCGTTCTTGTGCGCAATTTGCATTGCAATAGCGGCTAGTTCACGGTTTTTGTGTTCAATCTGTACCTGAAGATTCTCTGTTTTAAGCCTTATGATCTCCCGTTCCGCCTCAAGCACTTGACGCTTATGCTCCTCCTCCTTTACTTTTAGCTCCAAATTCTTTTGCTCTTTTACCCTTGCAGTGGCACGTTGAACCTTCCTCCTAACAAGAATGCGAAGCGTATAAAAAGCAGCTACCAAAAGTACCAGGTAAAGAATAAAAGCATACCAGGTAAAGTACCAGGGCAAACCAACCTGAATATGCACAACAGTGGGTTCAGATATTCTGCCCATTGCATCGCGTACGCGAACCATTAGGTTGTACTCACCGTAGGGAATTTGGCTAAAATCCTTAGCATTATCACGCTGCCACGGACTCCAATCGGTATCGTAGCCCTTAAGTAAAAAACTAAATGTAATTTCGCCTGCATTGTAAACAGGGGCAGCCGCTGTAACCCGAATTGAATTTTGGTTAAATGGAATATACAAGTCTCCATTGCCTGTTACAGCATAATCGTTGAAAATCACGCTTTCATGCTTACCAGTTGAGCTGATACTTTTTACAGCACAATACAACTCGTTTTTTTGCAGTTCAGGATTATAAAGGCTGCTGTAATACACCAACCCATTTTCAGTACCAATGAATATATTACTATGATTGTAAACGTAGATATTTTCAAACGAAGTAACAAGGTTCGAGCCAAATCGGCTAACGGGAGTTTGATAAACCCTTTTAGTTCCATCTGCTTCGCGGACTAACTTTAGAAGACCATTTGACTTTAATATCCATATATTTCCCTTTTCATCCTCAACCATACGCCGAACGCCTGTAGCATCGCCAATAATCTGATTCAGCTCCTGGTATGGCTCCATATTATCGGTAAGGGAGTTATACCTATACACACCTTGTGGGGTAAGGAATACAACCTGATTTCCAATCTTTTCAACATTTATGGCAAACTTACCCGGAAACCCCCTTGTATTATCGTAAAGAGTTGAAAACCTAATGCTATCCTTGCTTTGGTTAAGCATCAACTTAAAAATACCTTTATAGCCGTGGGCCATCCAAATGCTCTCGTTATCATCCTCAACCAACAACCTTGACGACTCGTTGAATCCTGCAATCTTTTTAAGGTACCTCCATTCACCATTAGCTTTTGAGTACAGATGAAGGCCCTTATACTTACCAACAATCATCAGGTCGGGAACGCTACGAATAGGTAAAAACATCCACGAGCCCTCCTCGGGCGATATCAGCCTGACATTCAACCCTTTATCAATAACAAAAGTACCAAAGTTATGGCCACAGTAGAGCTTGCCATCGCTTTCAAAAAGCGACCATACCTGTCCTTTGGTTAAAGGAACCATCCGGAAAGGCTTGGTGCCATCAATAAAAACGCCAATAGGCCATGATGCCACGTAAAGCCCCTGATTAGTACCTACAAATATTTTTCCGTCAAAAATTTTTGTGGCATACACTGCCCCTTCAAGCCCTAACCCCTCACCAATAAAGCTGAGGGGTGAGTTAAGCTCAATGTAGTCGATCCCGTTATCCAAACCCAGCCAAAGATTATTGGCATTATCAACAAAAGTGCTTAAAATTGTATTATTCTGTAACCCGGTTGATTTATTGATAAACTTAACCAGATTCCCCTGATTGTCGGTAATGATTAACCCGTTCTGAATGGTACCAAAGGCTATGTAACCACCACTTACCCTCGATGCCGAAAACACCTGGTACGCTTTAAGCAAATCGTTAACCTGCCCTTTCCAGGGTGTAAAGGCGATTCCATCGAAAATCCAAACGCCGTGGTTTATGGTAGCAAGCAAGGTTTTACCGCCCGAGATTTCGAAGCATGCCCAAATTTGCTTTCCGTTAAAAATACCGTTATCGTTAAATCTATCAAAGCTACCATTCTGATAAAGGTAAATATTTCCCTCCTTACCCTGCACGTAGTAGTTGCCCCGCATCACAAACGAGAACTGAAGCAGTTCTGGGGCTCTAAAGACGCGCATTTCTCCTTTGCTGTATTCTAGAATGTGGCTAAAAGTTTGAAAAATGTATGTTGGACCGATCTTAAATATCCGCCAAGCCTCATCAAAATTCACATCGGTTTTAGGTACTAGACTGATTAATGAGTGATAAACCATATCGGACTGGCGGTGATATACAAAGTAGCCTATCTCCTCAAAAGCCCCCACAAAAATTGTATCGCCGCTACAGTAAACCGATCGGACTAACTGGTTGTTTGGCAATGGGAATAAATCCCAGCTATTGCCATCGTAACGGAGCAACCCGTTGTTGTTGGCAAAATATAAAAATCCACGACTATCCTGGCAAATAGACCAGTTTTGGGTTCCTGCACCATATACCGATTTGGGGTAATGCTTTATGATAGGTAACCCTGCAGTATTGATCTGAGAAAAAGCATTTGTTGCAAAAATCGCAAAAGCGATGAATATCAGCTTTCTCATCTATCCTTCATTAATGAATTAGCACAGAAAGTTATGAAATTAAATCTAAATATAAAAAATCGCAAACAAGTATCAATATATAAACATTTGTTTATTAGTTACTTGCATTCAGAAATCGATTTCGGGATTACAACACTTGTTAACCTTTCACCACGGGTCAATATCGCCAAAAAAGAGTAAATTTGTGCTCCACTCAGTAAACAAACTTGAACTTGTAAACGTTTTTTGAATAAGGAATTTTCAGAAAGTTTTTAACCTTTTAACAGCACACTTTAGTATGATTAAAAGTAAAGTCCTTTTAATGATTCTCGATGGATGGGGAATTGGGAACAAAGACAAATCGGATGTAATTTATAGCACTCCTACACCTAACATCGATAGGCTTACCAGCAAATACCCTAACGCCCAGCTACTAACCAGCGGGGAGAATGTTGGATTGCCCGATGGTCAAATGGGAAATTCCGAGGTGGGACACCTCAACATAGGCGCCGGACGAATTGTTTACCAGGATTTGGTTCGCATCAATAAAGATATCAAGGAGGGTAAATTGGCCCAAATGCCAGTTCTGGTTAATGCGCTACAATATGCCAAGCAGAATAACAAGGCAGTTCACTTTATAGGATTGGTTTCCGATGGTGGCGTTCACTCGCTGGACAAGCATCTGTATAAGCTATGCGACATTACCAAGGAATACGGATTAAGCAAGGTTTACATCCATGCCCTTACCGATGGTCGCGATACCGATCCACAAAGCGGCCTTGGCTTTGTGAAAAGCCTTGAAGATCACCTAAAATCAAGTAATGGCGTTATTGCATCGTTGGTTGGTAGGTACTACACCATGGACCGCGATAAGCGTTGGGAACGCGTAAAGGAGGGTTACGACCTGATGGTTCATGGCAAGGGTAAACCCACCACCGATATAGTTAGGGCAATTGAAGAGTCCTACGCCGAGGGCGTAACGGATGAGTTCATCAAACCCATAGTGCGGGTTGATGCTGAAGGTAAGCCGGTTGGCCTTATCCGCGAAGGCGATGTGGTAATCTGCTTCAATTTCCGCACCGACCGACTCCGTGAAATAACCATTGTGCTTACCCAAAAGGATATGCCCGAGTTTGGTATGCAAACCATGCCACTGCATTACGTTACCATGACCCGCTACGACGACACGTTCAAGAATGTTAATGTTATTTACGAAAAGGATAACCTACTGAACACCCTTGGCGAGGTGGTTAGCAATCAAAACCTGAAGCAACTGCGTATTGCCGAAACCGAAAAGTATGCCCATGTAACCTTTTTCTTTTCGGGTGGTAGGGAGCAAGAGTTCCCGGGCGAAAGCCGTATTCTTATACCCTCGCCCAAGGTAGCCACATACGACCTACAACCCGAGATGAGCGCACCCCTGGTAAAAGATGCCATTGTTGCCGAACTCCACAAGAAAACACACGACTTTATCTGCCTTAACTTTGCCAATGGCGACATGGTAGGGCACACCGGTGTTTACACCGCCATTCAAAAGGCAGTTCAAACAGTTGATGCATGTGTTGGTGAGGTAGTTGATGCCGCAACCGCTAACGGCTACGAGGTGGTAATCATTGCAGACCATGGCAATGCCGATTATGCCTTAAACCCTGATGGCTCCCCTAATACGGCACACTCACTTAACCCTGTTCCCATCATCCTGGTTTCCGACAGGTTCAAAAAGGTAGATAATGGTATTCTGGCCGACGTAGCTCCAACTATCCTTACCATGATGGGCCTGCCAATACCCCAGGAAATGACCGGAACGGTTCTCTGCCAGTAAAAAGTTAGGTAAATGATGATAGAAATAGACAACAAGGTGGTAAGCAGCGAGATCCTGGAACAGCGGTTTTGCTGCAACCTGCCTCGTTGTTTGGGGAAATGCTGTGTTCACGGCGACTCAGGAGCACCCTTAACACCCAACGAAGCTCTTACCCTTGAGCAAATCCTCGAAAAGGTTAAACCCTACATGACACCCCAGGGTATTGCTACCGTTCAGGAGCAAGGAGTTGCCCTTACCGATAGCGATGGCGATTTGGTTACCCCGCTCATTGACGGCAAGGAATGTGCTTTTACTGCATTTGAAAACGGTATAGCAACCTGTGCCATTGAGAAAGCATGGAACAATGGTATAGTTGATTTCCGTAAGCCAATATCGTGCCACCTTTACCCAATTAGGGTTAAAGAATACTCAACCTTTACTGCAATTAACTATCATCAGTGGGATGTTTGCGCTCCCGCACGTGAACTGGGGGAGCAAATAGACCTACCGGTTTACAGGTTCCTTAAGGATGCTATAATCCGCGCTTACGGCAAAGAGTTTTATGACCAGCTTGAGGACGCTGCAAAATTGTTATCTTTACGAACAGAATAGCTAAATACTAAAACCAAATCTTATGGATACAATCAAAGCCTACATCGAGGAGAACAAACAACGTTTTCTCGACGAGCTTTTCGGGCTGCTCCGAATTCCATCCATCAGCTCAATCTCGGAACACAAACCCGACATGGTTAGGGCAGCAGAATACTGGCGCGAAACGCTACTCAAAGCCGGAGCCGACAGGGCTGAGGTAATGCCAACTCCGGGCAATCCGGTGGTGTACGGCGAAAAAATTATCGATCCAAAACTCCCAACCGTTTTGGTTTATGCCCATTACGATGTAATGCCGGTCGACCCTATAGAGCTTTGGAAATCGCAACCCTTTGAACCCGAAATTCGCGATGGCAAAATATTTGCCCGTGGTGCCGATGACGATAAGGGACAAGGCTTTATGCATGCTAAAGCCTTTGAGCTGATGGTTAAAACCAACACCCTGCCCTGTAACGTTAAATTCATGATTGAGGGTGAGGAAGAGATTGGTTCACCAAACCTTGGTAAGTGGTGCCAGGATAACAAGGAGATGCTAAAAGCTGATGTTATTCTGGTTTCCGATACATCAATGATAGGGAAAGACGTCCCATCAATTACAACCGGGCTTAGGGGATTAGCGTATGTTGAGGTTGAGGTTACCGGACCAAACCGCGACCTTCACTCGGGACTCTTTGGAGGAGCCGTTGCCAACCCCGCAAACATCCTTGCCAAAATGATAGCCTCGCTCCACGACGAGAATAACCGCGTTACCATTCCCGGTTTTTACGACGATGTGTTGGAGGTAAGCCCCGAAGAACGCGCCGATATGGCTCGTGCTCCTTTTAACCTTGACGATTACAAGAAAGCTCTGGATATTGATGATATTCATGGCGAAGCCGGATATACTACCATGGAGCGCACAGGAATTCGCCCCACGCTCGACGTAAATGGCATTTGGGGAGGATATATTGGCGAGGGAGCTAAAACTGTTCTTCCCTCCAAGGCTTACGCTAAAATATCGATGCGACTGGTACCCAACCAGAACCACGAGAAAATTGCTCAACTTTTCAAAAAGCATTTTGAGTCAATTGCTCCAAAATCAGTAAAAGTAAAGGTTACCCCACACCATGGCGGACAGGGGTATGTTGCCCCCACAGACACTCCAGCCTATAGGGCTGCCAGTAGGGCTATTGAGGATGTTTACGGCATTAAACCGGTTCCTTTCCGCAGCGGGGGCAGCATTCCCATTATTAGCACTTTTGAGCAAGTGCTTGGAATCAAATCAATCCTTCTTGGTTTTGGGCTTGAGTCCGATGCCATCCACTCACCAAACGAGAACTATCCACTTGAACAATTTTTCAAAGGAATTGAAGTTATACCCCGATTCTACAAATATTTTAGCGAAAAGTAAAAAAATGAAAAAGGGGCTGAGCCCCTTTTTTATTTTGATCCATTCCGTTTCCTTTTCCTTTAAAATTATTGTAAATTTACTGACAGCTTTTACTCTTTTTCAGTAAGTTTTTTTAATTCGGTAAATTTATAACAACTATAATACCCATGGAAAAATTGAAAATGAAATTTGCACTGCTTATTGGATTAGCAGTAATTGTTTCCTGCAAGCAGGAAACTAAAAAGCAGGCTGCCACTACCGATGAAATTGTTCAGCAATCCATAAAGAGTTGGATGGAAAACCGGAAAGAGGAATACCCCAACTACGTGCCATTAGAGTTTGGCGAGCTAACCCCACGCTACCGGTTCAACAGCCGTACCCATAGCATAGAGATTGCTCTAATTACTGAGAAATCAAAGGATAACCCAAACCAGAATACTCTCGATAGCCTAAAAAGGCTGCTAAATGAAAATAGCACCGACTTTTTGGGTTATACCATTACACACCAATTCACCACAAAGGGAATTGATGGTGAGGTTAAAAAGGATGAAAAACTTTTCTTTATTGACCCGCAAAACCGTGTAATAACAGTTCTAAACTCCGATGCATGGGATTTGATAATGGATAAGGAACTATTCTTTAGGCCCGAAAGTCCCGATAGTGTGAAATAAAAAAGCCCCCATTTACCGGGGGCTGTGGTGCCACGTGGAATCGAACCACGGACACAAGGATTTTCAGTCCTTTGCTCTACCAACTGAGCTATGGCACCAGCGCTCAATTGCGGTGCAAATATATATTCAATTTTTTAATCGTGCAAAACATCAACTAAAAAAAATCATAAAACATCCTAAATGGCTATGAAACAGAATATTTATTCCATCCTAAAAAGTGTAACACTACTTGTTGTTATCACCTACAGTAATCAAGGGGCTATTTATGCTCAAAATCAGGATTGCAAAGTGCTTCTCCCTGAAATATCGGCAGCTTACACAGGAAAGTGCAAAAATGGTTTGGCTCACGGAAAAGGCAAGGCATGGGGTACCGATAGCTACGAGGGGAAGTTCAAGAATGGACTACCTCATGGTTTTGGTATTTACACCTGGGCAAATGGCGATAAGTACGAGGGTAACTTTTATAATGGCCAAATGGACGGAAAGGGTATCTTTAAGGGCAAAATCAACGGGAAAGACTCAGTATATACAGGCTTTTGGCAAAAAGGAGTACTACACCATAAAATCTTACCCCCTAAGTACCAAATTATAAATGCAAGGAATGTTCAGCGTTATACCATAACTAAAACCGGTTCGGAAAACCGTATTCTAATTGCATTTACTCAAAACGGAACCACAAACAACCTTGTGACCAACCTTCAAATTGTTTGCGATACAGGCTCCCCATTTAAATTAGGCGAGAAATCCGGCTTTGAAAACATCCTTTTCCCGGTAAACTGTAAAATAACATATCAAACACCCAATGCACTCAGAACCGTTTGGTACGATGTAACCTTTGAGTTTACAATAAACGAAGCCGGAGAATGGGCAATAAATCTATTTAACTAGGCGATATCGCCAACCGGCTCAACGCCTGCCCCACTCTTCAGGGTTTTGTCGCCAACTTTTAAGCAGCTCAAGTTCTGTTGGGGTAATGCTACCCTGTTCTAATGCTGCCTCAATTAACACTGAGTAGTTCGATAGTGTTGCAAATTCAACACCAGCTTTAGCAAAGCTACTTACTGCCTGATCGAACTGATACGAAAAAATGGCCAGCAAGCCAAGAACCTCACAATGTGCATCGCGAAGAGCATCAACAGCAGCAAGGCTGCTCATTCCGGTTGATATTAAGTCTTCAATTACCACTACCCTTTGGCCGGGTTTATAATCGCCTTCGATTTGATTTGCCAAACCATGCGATTTGGGCGCTGAACGGACGTAAATAAAAGGTAGATTTAGCCTGTCGGCTACAAGCATTCCATGCGCAATGGCTCCGGTGGCAACTCCGGCAATAACCTCAACCTGAGGATACCTCTCCTTTATTGCCTTGACAAAGCCATCGCAAATGGCATTGCGAACCTCGGGAAACGATAATGTTTTTCGGTTATCGCAGTAAATGGGCGATTTCCATCCCGATGCCCAAGTAAACGGATTTGCAGGATTGAGCTTTATTGCGTTTATTTGCAGTAATTTATTGGCTATAACTTTGCTATCCATGACCTTGAATTATACCATTTTCTTTTACAATCGCAAATTTATTATCACTTCGGACCCCCAAGAAGTGCTCATGGCCGACTCAACATTTTTCTGTTGGGGCGACACTAAGCCCGAAGACATTTCAAAGTTAATCGATTTTTTCCAAAGCCATACCGAGGTGTCCACACTTTTTGCCTGCTCCTCCGATCCCAAAACAACAATGAAACATTTCACTAACAGCTTTAACCACATTGAGGCAGCCGGTGGAGTTGTATGCAATGACAAGAATGAGATTCTACTCATTAAGCGTTTTGGCCGCTGGGACTTGCCCAAAGGCAAGGTAGAGCCAAACGAACCTATTCCCGATGCCGCTTTACGCGAAGTTAGTGAGGAAACCGGGGTAAAAGGCATTACTCTTGGAAAGCAAATTACAACAACCTACCACACCTATACTTTAAATGGCAAGCAAATGCTAAAATCCACGCATTGGTTTAATATGTACACCACTAAATGCGATACCCTAAAACCCCAAACCGAAGAGGGAATAGAACAGGTAAAGTGGGTTAAAAAATCGGATATCTACGTCTATCTTGCTGGCAGTTACTCAAGCTTACTTTCCGTACTTAGCGGACTTGACTAAATTTCCCCTTTGCTTCGGAGCAATTGAAAGAATCGGCGTTCAAAGCCCTCCTCTGGCGAAGGCGCTGGTGAAAGAATCATTTTCCGGTCAGGCCCAATCAAAAAATATGTTGGATATACACGTATATCGTAATCCTTTAGTATTTCCGGTTTATTCCCAAAGTGTAGGAATGTCCAATCGTACTTACTGTTTTCCAAAAAGCTTTTTAAATCATCGATATTATCGTCGGCTGAAATGGTGACAACCTCCAGATGCTTCTTGTACTGCTTGCTAATTTTTTCAAGCTGAACAAACTCCTTTAAACAAGTGTAGCTTGTGGTGGTGCAAAAGTTTAGGTAAACATACTTGCCCTTGAATCTATCAAGCGAAACCTCACGACCATTAACATCGTTGAGCGAAAAAGGCGCAGGAACAAAACCCGGTAAAAGCTTGGTAATCCTGTTCCTGATATTCTCTGCAACTATCACATGTTCCGGTATGGTGGTGGTTCTGTAAATGGAGTCGAGAATGGTAAGCAGAGCCGATCGGGAGAAATTATCGCTGAAAAACTCATCGTGCAACGATTTAAGAATTACCATCTCCATCAGGGTATCGTTACTAAGCACATCGTCGGTGGCAAGGGTACGCTTTAACCTACTCAAACTCTTGTAGCGCGAAATATCATCAAAAATGGCATTCCCCTGCGATGTTCTTGAAAAGAACAAAAAGTACTTGTCGTAAACCAGGTTGAACAATTCCATGTATGCCGGGTTACGGTACAGTATAGGCCTATTCAGGAACAACTCTTTTGATGTGGCAGTAGATTTTTTTATGAAGGTGATTTGCCTGAGCAAACCGTACCTGTACTCACGGTAAGCATCGAAAAAACGGTTGCCGGTTCCGGCAAACTTTTCCTCAATTCTGGTTATTAACGAATCGATGTTATGCTGACGGCCACGGTATGCATCCTGCACAATCTGATCAAAATCTTGGTTGAAGCGCAAGTCGAATGCATTTACCAGGAAGTTGATATCGTTCCCATCAACATTTTTTATGCCCACCTGCAAATCGGTTTCACGGAAAAAAGGATTGAGTCGTTGTGCCTCGGTTTTATCCTCGCGAGGGGGAAGCACTAGCTCATACCGTTTACCAGGCTCGGCAAAGAAATAAATCCTATAAACACCAAGGTGGGCAAAAACAAAGCTGGTTTCAAGCACTTTAAGCTTTGCGCTAAACTTGCCATCGCGCTCAACCTTACACCTACCAACCTCGTATTCGGTTTCAGTTATGTAATCGGAATAGGTATAAAATATGATATCGGAGCCCTTGTATTCAGTAGCATTGCCAAAAATCATGGCCTCCTGGGCGCCGATTTTACATTCAACGCCAATAAACAGCAATAAGGATAATAAAAGAAACTTAAATTTAGCCATAAGCTTAAAGATAATCCTTGATATTAATGGCTGAGGGGATAAACTGCGATGGGTCACCATTATGCAAAAGAATATCGCGGATAATGGTTGAGTTAACGGGTGTGTGCTGGGGTGCAGTAAGCATGAATACCGTTTCAATATTTGGGTGCATAAGCTTATTCACTTGCGCAATGGCACGTTCAAACTCAAAGTCGGCTGAAGTACGTAGTCCCCGTAGGATGTACTGAACGCCAAGCCTATTGCAAAGATCTACGGTAAGGCCCTCGTAGCTAATCACCTGAACGCGTGGCTCCTGAGCAAACACCTTTTGGATCATGGCAATCCTTTTTTCAATGCTGAAAAAAGCCTTTTTATTGGCATTATAGCCAATAGCAACAATCACCTTATCGAAAAGTGATAATGATCGGTAAACAATTGATTCGTGACCGACTGTAATAGGATCGAACGAACCGGGAAACAGGGCAACTTTTTCCATGGCTAAGTTTATTTAGCTCCAGCAATTTTCATACAATTATAGGTAAAATTGACGACTTAATAGTTAATAAACAAAAAAAGACCCTTAATTCAGGGTCTTTTCATGCATTATATTCACGGCTAATCAATATTCATAGGTTTATCTACCTTCTCGTTTAGCAAAGCTAAATCAAGCACCTCGTGGATGTTGCTAACGTAATGGAATTTCAACCCTTTAACGTATGCAGCATCAATCTCGGAAACATCCTTGCGATTATCGGCCGAAAGAATGATATCGGTAATGTTGGCGCGTTTAGCGGCAAGTATTTTCTCCTTGATACCACCCACTGGCAGCACCTTGCCTCTAAGTGTTATCTCCCCAGTCATTGCTACGTTTGCCCTAACCTTACGCTGGGTAAATGCCGATGCTAGCGAGGTTACCATTGTAATACCAGCCGAAGGCCCATCCTTTGGGATTGCCCCTTCGGGTACATGGATGTGCACATTCCATTTCTCAAAAACCTCGTGTTTAATTCCAAGATAATCGGCGTGCGATTTAATATATTCAAGGGCCAGAATGGCCGACTCCTTCATTACCTCGCCCAGATTACCCGTTAGGGTGAGATTACCTTTACCGCGGCTAAGACTGGTTTCCACAAAAAGTATTTCGCCACCAACTTCAGTCCAAGCCAGCCCGGTAACAACACCAGCAATATCGTTGCCTTGATAAAGTTCCTTTGTATAGCGCGGAACTCCAAGAATCTTTTCAACATCCTTATTGGTTAGCTTGGGATTATACTTTTGCTCCGAGGCAATCATACGGGTAGCGTATCGAACCAGCTTTGCAATTTTCTGGTTCAGGTTTCGAACGCCACTCTCCCGGGTGTATTCCTGAATTACCTTTGCCAATACTTTATCGCTCAACTCCAAGGCATCACTATTCAAGCCATGCTCCTTGAGCTGGTTAGGAAGCAAATGGCGCTTAGCAATCTCGACCTTTTCCTCCAAGCTGTACCCGCTAACCTCAATCATTTCCATACGGTCGCGTAGCGCAGGGTTTATGGTGCTCACGGTATTGGCAGTGGTAATAAACAGCACCTTTGAAAGATCATATTCCACCTCTACAAAGTTGTCGTGGAATGTGCTATTCTGCTCGGGGTCGAGCACTTCCAGCAAAGCCGAAGCGGGATCGCCATGGAAATCTTTACCCACCTTATCAATCTCATCGAGGATGATGACAGGATTCGACGATTTTACCTTTTTCAGGCTTTGAATTATGCGGCCAGGCATGGCGCCAATGTACGTTTTGCGGTGACCACGAATCTCAGCCTCATCGTGCATTCCTCCTAACGAGATACGAGCATACTTTCGACCCAACGCTCTGGCAACCGACTTGCCAAGCGAGGTTTTACCCACTCCCGGAGGCCCGTACAAGCATAGGATTGGCGCCTTTAAGTCGCCTTTAAGCTTGAGCACAGCCAAATGCTCCAGGATACGCTCCTTTACCTGCTCAAGGCCAAAGTGGTCTTCATCGAGGATATTTTTGGCATGATCAAGGTTGAAATTGTCATTGGTGTACTCATTCCACGGCAAGTCGAGCAGTAACTGAACGTAGTTCAGCTGAACCGAATACTCCCCGGCCATGGGGTTCATACGGTTGAGCTTGTTGACCTCCTTATCAAAATGTTCAGCAACTTCCTTACTCCACTTTTTGGCCTTAGCGCGCTCCTTGAGCTCATTTATCTCCTGCTCAATGGGGTTTCCTCCCAGCTCATCCTGAATGGTTTTCATCTGCTGCTGAAGGAAATACTCACGCTGCTGCTGGTCAAGATCGTGCTTGACCTTGTTCTGAATATCGTGTTTCAACTCAAGCATTTGCAGCTCACGGGTTAAAATCCGTAGCAGCTGCTCAGCCCGTCTCTTAAGGTCATGCTCTTCAAGCAATGCTTGTTTTTCATCAGTCTTAATATCGCTATTTGCCGATATAAAGTTCACAAGCATTTTGGGGTTATCGATATTCTTTATGGCAAACGAAGCCTCCTTGGGTAGATTTGGCGAAAGATGTATTATTCGAATGGTGAGATCCCTTATTGATTCGGTTAAGGCTATGAACTCTGTATCGTCCTCGTTTGGTAAAAGCTCAGCCAGTTCCAGAACGCGAGCCATAAAGTAGGGCTCCTCACTTACAAATTGGTCGACACGGAATCGCGATAATCCCTGAAGTATAACTGACGAGTTGCCATCGGGCAGTTCAAGCACCTTAATAACCTGAGCAATGGTGCCAACCTTAAAAAGATCGCCTGATGAGGGATCCTCAACACGGGCATCGACTTGCGAGAGCACTCCAATTATTTTCTTTTTTGGTGGTAGACTTGCAATTAGGTTTAGCGATTTCTCCCGCCCAACGGTAATTGGCATCAGTACACCGGGAAATAGAACAGTGTTACGCAATGCCATTATGGGTAGCACATCGGGGATATCTGCCTTTTTGACCTCGGGCACTTCGCCCTCTGCCAAAATGGGTATAAAGTTTACTTCTGAATCGTTAGTATCGTCCATTTGCTGATTTAGTATTGATAGTCCAAACTTTTTCTTCATTTTATCTCCTCTCAATTTTCTGACAATATGACACATTAAAGGGTAAAACTAACCCAGCTTACTATATGGTCAATTGCTATGCCAAAAAGTAGTTGATGGTTGTTGGTATTAAAACCTTGCCCCCCAGAGCGGTACAGGCCATTAAACCCTGAATCTTTATCCTTTACCTTTATCCTTTATCCTTTTCCCTTTATCCTTAATACATCCTGTATTCTCGGGTTAGCTCAAAAACCTTTAGTAGGATTTCCTTGTCGATATCGGTAAAAGGCAAATCGCGACGCGACATCATAATCCGGGCGGTTTCAAAAGCTTTTTGGGGTTGATAGGTTGTAAAGCCGGCCGCCCCTCCCCACGAAAAGCAAGGGATAAAATTTCGGGGGAAACCATCGCCAAAAATGTTGGCACTTACACCAACCACTGTGCCGGTATTAAACATAGTATTTATGCCACATTTTGAATGGTCGCCCATTATTAGCCCACAGAACTGCAAACCGGTATCAACAAATCCCTTTTTTCGGTAGCTCCAAAGCTTAACAGAAGCATAATTGTTTTTGAGGTTTGAGTTATTGGTATCGGCGCCCAGATTACACCATTCTCCTATTACCGAATTACCGATAAAACCATCGTGAGCCTTGTTTGAAAAAGCAAAAAACACGCTGTTATTAACCTCGCCGCCAACCTTGCAGTATGGACCAACGGTGGTTGGGCCATATATTTTTGCACCCATTTTCAGCGCTGAATGCTCACCAAGGGCAAAGGGGCCACGCACTATGGAACCCTCCATTACTTCGGCATCCTTCCCTATGTATATCGGACCAGTTTCGGCATTAAGAATTGCGCACTCCACGCGAGCACCCCCCTCAATAAAAACATTATCAGGGTTTAAAACAGTATTGGTAGCTGAAATTGGTTGCGACTTCCGCCCCTTAGTGATAAGGCTATAATCGCGAACCAGGGCTTCGCCATTGTTTCGGAAAATATCCCAGGGATACTTGACCTCGAGAATATCATCCGGATACTCAAACGTCTTCTCGAACAAGCCTGCTGCGGGTAAAGTGTCCACTGTGCTGTTAAGCATTGCCGCTATAAGCGTGTCGCCCTTAACAATTGCCTGGTTAGGCTTGAGCGCTCTTATTTTATCAACCAAATTGCTATCGGGGCAAACACCTCCATTTACAAACAAAACAGGTTCCCCCTTGGGAGCATTTGGATATTTGGCCTGAAGGTAATCCTGCGTTAAATAGTGAACCGATGCCCCGGTTAGCATTGACCACTTTTGGGATATGGTAAGAATACCCATGCGGATTTCAGCCACCGGACGGGTAAAGGTTAAAGGCAGTAAATCGTCGCGCCTTTGGTCATCAAAAAGAACTATGATGTTAATCATATAAATCGATTTATTTTGAACAAAGTTACCAAAAAAAGTAACCCTCTTAAAACAAAAAAAGCTCTTATACCTAAGAGCTTTTCCTGAATTATTTGAGCAACATTACTTTTTATTATCCATGTGCTTTTTGTAGCGGTTCATGAACTTATCCACACGACCGGCGGTGTCAACCAACTTAACTTTACCGGTGTAGAATGGGTGTGAAGTGTTCGAAATTTCAACCTTTACCAAAGGATACTCAACTCCATCGATAGTAATGGTGTCCTTGGTGTTCACAGCCGACTTGGTGATAAATACATGCTCATTGGACATGTCCTTGAATGCCACCAGACGGTAATTTTCCGGATGTATTCCCTTTTTCATTGTATTATAAATTTGTTTACTTCCAACTTCGGTTTAATGGGCTGCAAAGTTATCAACTTATATTTAAATATCAAACTATTGCAGCTAAAAAATGATTTATCCGGATAAGTTTTAATTTCGCCTGTTCAGTTTGGCAAGCAGTTTAAGAATTTCAATGTAAAGCCAGATAAGGGTAACCATCAAGCCAAATGCTCCATACCACTCCATGAACTTGGGTGCACCCGATGCTGAAGCCCTATCAATAAAATCGAGATCGATAATGATATTAAGCGCTGCAACACCAACCACTATTAGGCTAAAGATGATTCCAAAGGTTCCGCTACCATGAATAAAACCCAAGCTTATGCCAAAGAAACTGAGTATAAAGGAAATAAAGTAGGTTAATGCAATAGCGCCAGTGGCTGCTATAACCATCACCTTAAATTTACCTGTAGCTCTGATTGTTCCGCTGCGGTAAGCCAATAGCATCAGGAAGAAAACGGCTAGGGTTAACCCAATTGCCTGCATTACTATACCAGCTCCATACGATGATGCAAAGTAGGCAGATATTCCACCAAGGAAAATCCCCTCAAGCAAGGCATAAATCGGAGCAGTGTAAGGTGACGTTTTGGGCGCAAATATCACCACCAGCGATGTAATAAAACCGCCTATTCCTCCAACCAACATCCACGGAACAACCGATGCGGGGTTGACACTCTCGAAAAAGATACGCCAGGTATAAGCTGCTCCCAGAATTACCAGCCCAAGCATTAGCAATGCCTTATTCAAAGTTCCCTGAAGTGTCATAACCTCAGCACCCGAAGCATAACCGGCTTTTGAAAATATCCTGTCCGATAGGGCAGGATTTGATGATTTAGTTAAGTTCATACAAATACCTTGTTTAAAATTCAATACGCATTAATCAAAAATTATGCCGTGCAAAAGTAGCAGATTATTCGGTTAATTCAAAAAGTAGCTCATTACCAACCCAAGCGGCCAGTTCGTTCTCCGACTCGGTCATCCTACTGGCTGTTTCCGAAACCCTTGCAGCCAGTTCAGGGCTGCGTTTAGCAATTTCGCGTAAGGCGAACTGGGCTGCCGACTGGGTTAAATCGGTCATCTCCTCGGCCATATTCTCAATGATGCCGATATAAGGTTCAAGCAAACTCTCTTTAATGGCTGTATCGGATGCCTTACGGGCAATAATTAGCAAACCTGCTTTACGCAAAAGCTCATCGTTGCTTAGGCACCATTCAATGCTACGCGAAAGCGCAAATTCCGATTTCCAGAACAAGTTACCGCAAACCTGTTCCACAATTTCGGGGTTGGTAAACTCCGCAGCCCACTCATCAATCTGCTCACCTGTCAATCTTTCAGGGTCGGCAATCAGGCTTGCCAGAATTTTACACTCCCTGATATCTTCGGCATAAAGCTCTAACGCCAGGTCATGGTCGCCCTTATAGGGCTTTGCCAACTCCTTGAGCTCAGGAATAGGAACTCCATAGTTCACCTTGTAAATAATACCGGCCATACGCATGTTCTCTGCCACTTCGCCATTAGCCCTGTGTATTACCTGCGATTTTATCTCCAAGACCTTTTCCAACGATGCCATAAACTCTCCAATTTTGCTCAAAATTACACTGAAAAAGTGCCGTTTCAAAGTTTCGAGGTAAATAGTTCAACATTTAAAAACGCAACTATAATAAGGTGCTTGATTGGTTACTTTCCACTTAATTGCTTTTACCCTTCTGCCTGTTTTACAGGAAAAACCAAGAAAACGCAAAAACGGAAAGCGTTAACAGGGAATAGGCCAAAAATATTTTTACTGGTACATATGAAAGTAAAGGAATTTTCAACTGGTAGGAGTTGTATGCCATAAGCAACACTTTTTCAAGGGCATATACAATTACCGTTGCTGCTGCTACTCCATTTATTCCAAAATACTTAACCAGTAAAAGGCTCAGAATGATATTCATTATCATTTCAACAATTGAAATGGATAGTACAGCCACGTTTTTACGAAATCCCTGGGTAACCGTTTGCGGGAATATAACCCTGCTTATTACAATTAAGCAGTATATCATAAAAACATTAGCACTTTCCTGGAACTCAGCCCCAAAAACAAGGGGGAATAGCCATCGGGATAGAAGGATTGCAGCAATTGAGGTAGGGAAAAGAATGTGCATCAACCTTGAACTCTCCAGCTTAAGATTCAAGAGAGTATTTCCCAGCCTTTGCCTGTCGGCAAAATCGGCCAACATGGAATTGCTTAACGATGCTGCAAGAACTGTAGCCAATGGGATTTCGCGCGCTCCAAAACGGTAAACCGCAAAGGTTGATGAATCGTAATAGTATCCAATAATTAACTGATCGATATATAAGCCTGAGCTGCTAATAAGGAATTTCAAGGAAAGCGGGATGCCATCGCTTAGGTAATCCTTTAAAAAATCGACATTAACTCTGAATTTTGAATTACGGACTAAAAGCGATATTAACCAAATAAAACGGACTGCCGATACCACTATCAAACCCAATACAGCAAATGCCACATCTAAACCAAACAATACAGGCAAAACCACAAGGATTATCTGAATGCCATAGGTAATGATGCCATACGATAGCATGGCCTTATAATTTCCGTGCAGAAAGTAAATGTATTCGGCCATTGTTGAAGGGGTGCTCAAAAGCATGTAAAGTAGCATCAAGGGGAAAAGGCTATGATTAATGGCTGCAAAACCAGTAATAGTTGCGGTAAAAACTGTAGCAAACAGGCAAGCCAAAACAGTAAGCCCCAAAATAACCATAAAGGCATTAAACAAACTGTCATCTTTTGAAATGTCGTTATTACGGGGATAAAGCGGAAGCAATGCTTGAATTAGCCCTGTAACCCAAAATGTAGTAAGTAGCCCGCTAATAAAGAGCACCGCCTCATAGTTTCCTATTGCAGTTTTGCCAAAGCCAAGCCTTGCCATGGCTATCCCAATGGTAAGCATGGCAACAAAGCGCATTACCTGAAAAGCTTGCAATGCGCGTGTTGAATTTGATGCAAGGCCAAACATAAATATAACTTGCTAATGCGAAGGTATTAAAATTGATGTCAAAACAGCGTTTAATCAAATTACTTTTGAACATTTTTGCATTTAGAAAAAATGTTTATACCTTTGCAGCCGCAATTGACATGGTGGATGTAGCTCAGCTGGTTAGAGCACCAGATTGTGGATCTGGGGGTCGTGGGTTCAAGTCCCATCTTCCACCCAAACCCGGCCAAAAGCCGGGTTTTTTATTTTGATAGATTTAAAATTGCAGGTAAATTATTTTCAAATTTTCTGCTGGTCATTTCATCCTCTTCAAAACTTCTGAACGTACTCCTAGAGGAACCGCTTCAGCTGAAAACGCTATTCCATTCCTGCTTAAACATTTCTGTCGTTTCCCCTTGACTTTTCCCAATCCTAAGGGTAAATTTGGGGAAATACCAAACCGTTAGCATAATGTATAATCTGCTTAACCGTAGTAAAAAGCTATGTGCTTTTACGCTAACAGTTTTAATAGTAACCGAAACATCGTGTAACGGACAGAATATGAATAAACCTAACGATTTCGACAGGCAGCCAGCTGTGGCAGGACAATTTTATCCTGGCACAAAAGCTCAGCTGGAAAAGGAGGTGAAATCTTACTTCGATAGTGCACAAAAGGTTTTGGATGCTCAGCCCCTAGCCCTGATTGTACCTCATGCCGGTTACGTTTTTTCCGGTCAGGTGGCTGCAAGCGGATATAGGCAAATTGACAGGGATAAAAAGTTCAAGCATATCTTCCTGATAGGATCGAGCCACACCATGTTTTTTACAGGAGCAGCCGTTTACACCAAGGGGGCATTTATTACGCCGCTAGGCAGGGTTCCTATTGACCCCTTGGCAAACGAACTGGTTCAAAACCATAAGGTGTTTACGGATGATGTTAAACCACATATCAAGGAGCATAGCCTTGAGGTTCAATTGCCATTCCTGCAATACTGGCTAAAAAACGATTTTTCCATTATCCCCATTATTATTGGTGGCGAATCGCAAGCCACTGTTACCCTTTTGGCCGAAGCATTAGAACCATACCTTAACCCCGATAATCTTTTCATAATCAGTTCCGACTTCTCACACTACCCCTCTTACGAGGATGCCCGCCGCACCGACGACGATATGGCCCATGCCATTGTCTCTAACTCGCCTGTAGAGTTCATGAAAGCCAAAATCCGAAACGAGAATGCCGGTATCGACGACCTGGCAACAGCCATGTGTGGATGGACATCGGGGCTTACACTTTTGAAAATCACCGAGGGGAAACCGGGTATTACATACAAAACAATAAAGTATAGGAACTCCGGCGATTCGCCTTACGGCGGCAAGGATAGGGTTGTAGGCTATTGGGCTATTGCTGCCATTCAACAGCAAGCCAAAACTGCAGACTTCAACCTAACCGACAACGATAAACGCGAGTTACTCAAACTTGCACGGAAAACCATCACCGAATACCTTTCCGGGAAAACCCCCACACCACCCGATGAGTCAAAACTATCATCAACCCTAAAAACCAATGCCGGCGCCTTTGTAACACTGCACAACCACGGTAAGTTACGTGGATGCATTGGAAATTTTTCCACCACAACCCCACTCTACCGTGTAGTAATGGCCATGGCCATATCGGCGGCAACTGAGGATTACCGTTTTGAATCGGTAACAGCCGATGAGTTGAACGATATTGATATTGAGATTTCGGTTCTTACCCCAATGAAACGAATAAGCAACATTAAGGAGATTGAACTGGGTAAGCATGGAATATATATCAAAAAAGGAGGTCGTTCCGGAACGTTTTTGCCACAGGTGGCAAAGGAAACCCGATGGTCGCTTGAAGAATTCCTTGGCTACTGCGCACGCGACAAGGCTGGTATTGGGTGGGATGGCTGGCGCGATGCCGAAATATTTACCTACGAGGCCATTGTTTTCGATGAGAAGGAACTGGGCTTAAAGTAGATTGCCACTCATGAGTTCACCCTACCTCCTGATTCCCATTTTGTTAGCCATCACCATATATTATCTACTTGGCAGCCTAATGGTGCAAGCAGGCATTATATCTTTTTCTACCCATAGGAAGTTCTGGAACTTTGCTCTGCTGTTTGTATTCCTTGGCTGTGCCATTCTTGGAATTCTACTAACAATCAATATAAACTATAAGCTGGGGTGGAGTTTTGTAAAGGTCATACTACAGTGGCACGTTCAGCTTGGGATTGCCATGAGCGTGGTGGCATTCATTCATACCCTTTGGCACAGGGGGTACTTCAGCAAATACCTTTTGTTTAGGGGTAGGCAAACCAAAACAGCAACGGTTAATACAAAGCAGCAACTTGTAAAGTCAGCTTTTGCACTTGGACTACTCTCGGTATCGCTTCAGGTACTGCTGATTAGGCAGTTCACTAAGGTATTCCAGGGGAACGAGTTCCTAATAACATGGATAATAGGTATTTGGATGCTACTGTCGGCTGCGGGTGCCATTGCCGGAAGCCGAACGGGAAACGGGATAAACCCCCAAAAGTTAACCCGAATGGCACTAGGGTTTATGTTTCTCTCAGCCATAATTTTCATTTTCTTATCGGGCGAAATCAGGCAAACCTTTTTCCCGTCGGGAGTGCTTATTCCACCTTACCATGTTATGGTGATGATTGTCGTAATGATGACTCCCACCGCTTTCCCATCGGGCATGGTTTACGCCTTGCTCACCAAACAATTAAAATCGGAATACTCATCCATTTATGCTTACGAAGCATTAGGAAGTTTGGCAGGGGGACTTTTGCTATCGCTTGTAATTATCTGGATTTTTAATACATACATTGCAGCAATAGCGGTTGGTTTTTTAGCAAGTTTAATCATAGCCTACCCCCTTAAAAATTTTGCCAGACTTGCATTTCCATTGGCGCTTTTAACAATAGGCATATCAGTAAAAATATTAAATTTTGATATTAAAGCGGAGTCGTTGCTTTTTCCGGGGCAGAAGGTAGTATCGGTAACCGATTCGCCCCATGGAAGTATAACCGTGACCGGGTCGGAGGATCAACTCAATTTTTTCGAAAATGGAACAATGCTTTTTGGCACGCAAAATACCATTTACTGCGAGGAAGTAGTGCATTACACCATGGCGCAACGCTATATGCCCAGTAAGGTTTTACTGGTATCGGGAGGTTATGCGGGTCTGATTGATGAATTGAAAAAGTACAAGCTTGTAAAAGTAGATTATGTAGAACCTAATCCCCATCTTTTAAGGATGAGTCAAAACTATTGTAAGGTTGATTTCCCGGACAATACTAAAATTACTAATAGTGACATTCGTGGTTTTTTGAGAAAATTATCGGAAAAGTACGACATTGCAATTATCACAACGCCCGAGCCAACATCGCTTGAACAAAACCGTTTCTATACCATTGAATTCCTTAAACTTTTAAAGAAGCACTTAACAGCAGATGGGGTTTTAAGTATTAGCCTTTCAGGTATTGGGAACTACCCATCGGCACCAAAGCAAAAGGCCTACACGTCGATAGCAGCTACTTTTAAGAGCGTTTTCCGTAAAGTAGAGGTAATAAGCGGCGAGCGCGATTACCTGCTTGCATCGGATAGCACTATACGTATTGATATGGCTCAATTACTAAGCGAGCAAAATATTGGCGAAGCCAACTTATACGTACGCCCCGATTACATCAACGATGAGCACATTGCTCAGCGTAACCATTTCTTTCATGAGCAAACCCAATCAACCCAGAAAATAAACACCGATAATCATCCTTGGCCGGTATTGCAAAACACGCTAGGGTACCTATCGATGTTTGGCGATAAGGTTTGGCTACTTATGGCCGTTGGAGTCGTCCTTTTGCTTATCCCTTTCTTTGTTACTAACTACCACCTTCGCGCGATGTATGCTGTAGGATTTGCCGGATCGGCTATCCAAACCCTTTACCTATTAACTCTACAAATTGCAGCCGGCTTACTTTACGGCACGCTTGGCGCAATGATTGCCCTTTTCATGGGAGGACTTGCGCTAGGCTCAATGGCAAACGGGAAGGTAATCAGTATAAAACCTAAACACATAAAAATTTCACTAATCGGTTCATTTATTATTCTTTTTGCCCTTTTTATAACTATGATGCATGTGGAAATTTGGCTATTAATAGCCATTGTAAGTGCAGGAATACTCATTGCTTCGTTTAGTGTTGGTTACCTGTATATTAGTATTACCGAGAATTCAAACTCTAACCCCAACCAACCTGCCAAAACCTATGCTGCCGACCTTATGGGATCGGCTGCTGGCATTGTAATTGTTACACTTTTACTAATACCATCAATTGGATTTCTCTCAAGCATTGCGGTATTATTGGTTTTCATTGGCATTTACCTGTTTCTTAAAGTTTAAAAAATTCACACCATGGAAAAGATATCGCGCCGCGAATTCCTAAAAAGGAGCCTATTAGCTACCGGTGGTTTAATGGCTCTGCGATACTTAAGCCTATCGGCATTTGGATTGGACGATAAACCCTGGAAGTGGAGCCGCGAGGCCATGTTTTACACACCCACTCCGCGCGGTATGCGTTGCAACCTTTGCCCCAATGAGTGCAATATTCGTCCCGGAGAAACCAGTCAGTGCCGCAACCGGGTTAACTACAACGGAAAGCTATACACCATTGCCTACGGAAATCCGTGCGCTGTGCATATCGATCCCATTGAGAAGAAACCGCTTTACCATTACTACCCGGGAAGCAAATCGTTTTCCATTGCAACGGCTGGTTGTAACTTTGGTTGCCTAAACTGTCAGAACTGGGAGATCTCGCAAAGCAGCCCCAAGGATACCCGAAATGCAGAACTATTCCCCGAACAGGTGGTTGAGCAGGCCAAGCGCAATGGATGCAAAAGCATAGCATACACCTACTCAGAGCCAATTACTTTTTACGAATACATGTATGAAACCGCTGGAATTGCTCAGAAAAAGGGCATAGGCAATGTACTAGTATCGAACGGTTACATAAACGAGGAACCGCTACGCGAACTCGCAAAAAGGATTGATGCCGCCAACATCGATCTGAAATCGTTTAGTAATGAAATCTACCTAAAGCTTAATGCAGGAACCCTGGAGCCTATTCTTAACACCTTACGCACACTGCTCGAGATGAACGTTTGGGTTGAAATAACCAACCTGGTTATACCCACATGGACCGATGATTATGCCATGATACGTAAGATGTGCCAATGGCTGGCAAGTAATGGATTTTCCGAAGTGCCGTTGCATTTTAGCCGGTTCTTCCCGTTATACAAGCTTACCCAGCTCCCACAAACACCAACATCAACGCTGATTAAGGCAAGAGAGATTGCCCAATCGTGTGGGTTGAAATATGTTTACATAGGCAATATAGCTCTGCCCGGATCGGGCGATACCATTTGCCCATCATGCGGTAAGGTGGTTGTGGAACGTAAGGGATACAATGTAGCACTTGTTAACCTTAACAATGGGAAATGCGGCTGGTGTGGAGCAAAAATTAACGGGCGATGGTCATAGCCATTTCAACGCACTGCTCCCCTTGCTCACTCGCGTCTGCGGACGCGTGCGGCATACGCCACTCATTGCTGGCTCGGGCTTGTAGCCCGTGACAAATACTTCTTACACTTTTTTACTTATTCGAGCTGGGCTTCATTGAAAACACCTTTTAAAATAATTGCACGGATTACAAATCCGCGCGAGCGGGTCAATTTTAAGCAAACATTCAAACATTTTCGATTACTATTTCTGCAATCAAGTTAAACCTTAAACGCATAAGCCAGCTTCACTTGTGTTTGCGAATATTTTTGCAAAACCATTTTAATGTAATAGGTTTGCAGATTATTTTGCGGGAATGGAATTTGAACTCTATACACTACAAAACGGGATACGACTTGCCCATAAACGAACCGATTCGCCAGTGGCATACTGCTGCATAATGGTAAATACCGGCACACGCGACGAGTTCGATCATGAGCATGGCCTGGCCCATTTTATTGAGCATGTAATTTTTAAGGGAACAAAAAAACGCAAGGCATTTCACATCATGAGCCGTATGGAGGATGTGGGTGGCGACCTAAATGCTTACACATCCAAGGAGGAAACAGTTATTCATGCCACGTTCCTCAAGCAAGATTTCGCCCGCGCAGTTGAGTTACTGGCCGACATTATGTTCCATAGCACTTTCCCGGAGAAAGAGCTCAAGCGGGAAAAGGAAGTAATTGTTGATGAGATAAACTCATACCACGATTCGCCTTCCGAATTAATTTTTGATGATTTTGAGGAGTTAATTTTCCCCAACCACCCCTTTGGGCGAAATATTTTAGGTACAAAAAAGCAGCTTGGGAAGTTTACCAGAAAACACATTGTCGATTTTATGGGACGCACCTATAACACCGACGAGATGGTTTTTTGCTCAATTGGAAACATCCCATTTAATCGGATAGTTAAGCTTGCCGAAAAGTATTTTGGTGGCATACACCCAAACACCCGTAATTACAAAAGGCTTCCTATTACCGAATACTTACCACAAAGAAAAACTCTAAAAAAATCAACCTACCAATCGCACTGCATTGTTGGCACTACTGCGTACGACCTGCATAACCCAAACCGTATTGCAATGCACCTGGTAAACAACATCCTTGGAGGTCCTGGAATGAACTCAAGGCTCAACCTGGCGCTCCGTGAACGGCATGGCTTGGCCTACAATGTGGAATCGTCGTACACTCCATACAGCGATACCGGTATATTTACCATTTACTTTGGCACCGATAAGGCTGATACCGATAAGGCAATTGAACTTATTCTTCAGGAACTGGATGGCCTACGAAATAAACGGATGGGTATACTGCAGCTCTCCAAAGCTAAAAAACAACTTATCGGCCAACTGGCCATTGGTGCCGAAAGCGGGGAAAACCTAATGATTTCCACGGCCAAAAGCATTTTGGTTTACGAACGCCCCGATAACATTCAGAACGTGTTCAAAAGAATTGAGGAGATAACGTCGTTGGAGGTTATGGAGATTGCCAATGAAATACTTAGCCCCAATAGGCTGTCGATGCTAATATACAAGTAGCCATGTATACCACAAACCATGAGATTGACAAATACCTCGAAAGCCACACTACCCCGGTGGATGAGGTGCTCCATGAGCTAACCCGCCATACATTCCTTACCACCTATAACCCACGCATGATAAGCGGCCCCGTTCAGGGTAAATTCATTGAGATGATTTGCCAGATGGTACGCCCAAATCGTATACTTGAGATTGGTACATTTACAGGTTACTCAACCATTTGCATGGCAAAAGCGCTTCCAGCAGGCAAATACATCGACACCATTGAGGTAAACGATGAGCTGCAGGAAACCATTGAACATTATACTGCTAAAGCAGGGGTCTCCAGCAAGGTTAACCTTATCATTGGCAACGCCCTTACAGTAATCCCCGGCCTTCCCCACACATACGATTTGATATACATTGATGGTGAGAAAAAGGAGTATCCACAGTACTTGAACTTATGTACAGAAAAATTAAACGCAGGTGGATTCCTGATAGCCGATAATGTTTTATGGAATGGCAAGGTGGCTGACCCAACATGCACCGACGAGCAAACAAAAGCAATCCGACAGTTCAACAAAATGGTTCAGGAAAACACCACCCTTGAAAATGTATTGCTGCCTATTCGTGATGGAATGATGATTGTTAGAAAAAAATTCTGATAATTTTGTTAAACCTTTTAACCATTTTAGCGTTAAACCGATAAACACTTTTAGCAGTTAGCAAAATGGCTCAATACACTATTAGGCAAATGGAGTTGCTCTCAGGAATAAGAGCATCTACCATAAGGATGTGGGAAAAGCGCTACAATATTTTTTCACCCCAACGAACCGACACCAATATCCGCCGCTACGACGATAACGATTTAAGGTTTATCATTAACCTATCGTTACTGCTTAAACGCGGCTTTAGGATTAGCAAGCTGGCAAGCATGTCGCTTGAAGAGCTTTCGGACCTAGCCTCCAAGTTTGTATCGGACCACCGCATGGGCAATATCAACCTTGAACCCATGATTACAGCCACCATACAGTACAATGAAACCGAATTGCTAAAACACATCAGCGAATGGTCCGAGAAGCATGGAATTGAGTATACATTTGAGAATCTGGTTCTGCCCTATCTCCAAAGGCTTGGCGACCTATGGCAAACCGGAGCAATAACTACAACACACGAACACTTTGCCAGTAACGTAATTCGGAATTTACTTAGCCACCTTTACCGCACCTGCAAACAACCCGAAATTGGGAAAACAACACCAATCATCTTCTTCCTACCCGAAGGCGAATTCCATGAGATTGGACTACTATATTTCGCCTATATAGCAAAAAATGCAGGCTATAAGACCATTTACCTTGGCCAATCGACACCAATCGACGATGTTATTAGGTGCTCCAAGGACTTAGGCTGCAAAATGGTGTTTACATCGCTTTCATCGTTTGTTAGTGCCGATATGGACGAGGCCTTTGAGCCCATGAAGAAGGCATTACCCGATGTGGAGATTATTGCAACCGGACATGCTTTTACGGAGAAAAGCGGTCCATCGTACCTTACCTACGTTTCATCGGCTCAAGACCTGATGAAGATAATTGCCCGACTCGACCCAACAATAATTAAGTAACCACCCCAAATAAGCTAATTAACGTTATAAATCCCGCCCCTGGCGGGATTTTTTCTTTGCATGCTATTTAGACAAATTCATTCAACGCCAACCAAAACAATCAAGTTGCCATAAACTTATTTAGAACCCATAAAAGTTTTGTATCAATTGATAAATATCATCTTGCACATTGTTTAGATTAATTCTAAATTTGTTTCAACAAATTAATTTTAACTAGTCCAAATAAAAACCAAATCATATGTCACAGCAAGAATTCAACCAAGCACTCATAGAGCTGGAGCCAAATCTGGAGCGATTTGCATACAGTCTCACAGCAAACCGCGAGGATGCTCGCGATTTGTTACAGGAAACTTACCTTAAAGCTTTAACCTACAAGGATAAGTTTGAGGATAACACAAATATCAAGGCGTGGACATTTACTATAATGAAGAACACCTTCATAAACAACTACCGCAAATCGGTAAAGCAGAGCACCACCTTTGATGGCAGCACCAACCAATTCCTAATAAACAGCAAACCCGACAGCTTTGGCCCCGATGCCATGTACTCGCACAGCGAGATAAGCAAAAAGATTAATGAGCTCGACGATGAGTTCCGCATCCCCTTTCAGATGCACACATCGGGCTACAAGTACAAGGAGATAGCCGAAAAGCTAAACCTTAAAATTGGTACCGTTAAAAGCCGAATCTTCTTCTCCAGGCAAAAACTGATGAATGTTTTAAAGGACTACGAGTAGGATAATTCGGTATCCGTCCCGAAAAGAGCGCTACTTGTGTAGCGCTCTTTCATTTTACAAAAGCGATTACTTACACGAACCCAAAAATATCTTAAAGTGGAAATAATGGAATTGCTATATTTGCAGTAAACATAAGGTGTAATGCAACTAAAACTTATTGTAATCACATTCTTACTTTTCCCGCTCACATTGGCTTCGCAGCCGGTGATTGACGTATACTTTAGTTCCCTTGCACCCGAATCGAAAGGCCCATCGTTCAGTAAGGTGGAGGAAGTACATGAGTTGCTTATTCCCAAAAGCGGAACTCCGAGTTACTTTAAAATAGTAAAACAGTACAACTCCAACGGGAAGATTGTTAGCGAAAAACGTTACAACAAAGCAGGTGGAATTATGGGTGAAAGCCAATGGGAGTATAATGCAAAAGGTGAACTCACCAAAAAGGTAAACAGGCAGTTCATGAATTTTAAGGGATGGATCAACGAGCAAATCCTGCTAACCTATAACGACACCTCTGGAGTACTTGAAGAGATATCATTGTTTTTTGAGAATCAGCTTAAACAACGGGCACAAGTAATCCCCGACAAAGACCTTAAAATTACCGAGGTGCTGGTTTTTAACGAAAAAAACGTGCTAACCGGAAAGGAACGGATTGCTTATCTCCCCCAAAACAATACTATAAGGGTACTTAGCTACAAATCAAACGAACAGTTTATAGGTGCAGCCACCTACCCACTCGACCCTAAACTGCCTGAGCCACCTTCAGCCATAAAGCGCGAGTTTAACTCACACGGCGATATTGTGCTGGAAGCACTCCCCAACAGTAAAATGGAGCAGGGTTACTTTTACGAGTATACATACGACAGCTACGGGAATTGGACTGAAAAACTCACCTACCAATGCAGGGTAACCAAGAATAATAAGGTTAGGGATAAAAAGCTAGAGTACAAAATCACACGAAAGATTAGCTACTAACTCCTAAAACCCTGGCCTTACCCCATTTGCTCGCCCATTACCAAGCAAGATCTATTCTTTAAAAGAATTTTATAATGACCAGTTGCTAGTTTTGTGCACGATATTGCAAGTGCGGCGTAATGGACAAAATTCAGGCTATTTTTTAGATAATCTGTTCTAATGGACATTTTTCAGGCTTTTTTAATTTTAGGTGATTTTAAAAAGTTGCATTAAGTTAATAGTCTTACGTTTAAATGTCTGGTAAGCATAAACGGGCTTGCCTGGAGAGTAACCTGTAAGGAATACCCGAATTGTCTAACATAGATTTTCTTGAGGGCTGGCACTTGTTAACCATTAATATCGACTATTCCAAGAGCAGATGCCTTATAAAACCCATTTAAAAGCATTTCTTTTTGTTTTCAGCTTGACAATTTGAAAAAAAGCAAATTTTTCATTCAAGGCTTTCAAATTCTCCAAAGTTCGATAGTTATTGGAGTTAAGCGCCATGTCAGCCTGAAATATGTCCATTAAGCCGCAAGTGCTAAACTTATCACTTATCAATCAATTTTCTCAACAAACTTTCTCGAATCTATTGCATTTTAAAATAGGCTTAACTGCATATTTCAGAGTTAATGAACTATGAAATTTTTCTAAAATGGCCCAAGTTTTCTGGCATCCTATCATGAAAGCCAACGGGTAGTTTCACCAAAAGGGATTGATTTATAAACAAGATCCATAAAAAGTTTAAAAAAATCCGTTTCGTATTTTTACGAAATACAAAATATTTGTATACTTGCCAAGAATTTTTTGGAGAAAGATGAAAAGTAATTATACCGAGGAACAAGTAAAACTGGCGCGTTACGCCAAAGCGCTTAGCCATCCAGTACGGGTGCAGATACTCCAGATACTCTCGCAGCAAAGCTGCTGTTACAGCGGCGATATTGTAAACGACCTGCCAATAGCCCGCAGTACGCTATCGCAGCACCTAACTGAGCTGCGCGAGGCAGGCCTGATACAAGGGGAGTTCAATCCGCCCAAAATCAAGTACTGTATCCGCCCCGAGGCATGGAATGAAGCCCGTAAAATATTCGACCGTTTTTTTAATAGTAATACCTGGGAGGCTGTAAACACAAATTCATGTAGCACAAATGCCGGAAAATCAAAATAATAATGTTAAACCATTAAAACTACAGTCAATGGAAATAAAGGTTTTAGGAACAGGATGCCCCAAGTGCAAGGCACTTGAACAGGCTACCCAGAATGCAATTAATGAGCTAGGAGTTCAGGCAACCATCAAAAAGGTTGAGGACATTGTGGACATAATGAACTACGGAGTTATGCGTACCCCAGCGCTTGTTATTAACGAGAAGGTTGTTCTATCGGGCCGAGTTCCCGATGCTAAGGAACTAAAGGAAATTATAACCAAAAACCAGCAGTAAATATGAAAGCGCTAAAATACTTTTTGCTTGCAGTGGCAAGTTTTACCATTGCAAGCTGCATGGGAAATTCGGGCGAAAAAAACACTATTGCAAGCACCGATGGCAGTGGTAATCCTGTTACCGTTTACTACTTCCATGGTGAACATCGCTGTCCAACTTGTATAACCATTGAAAACGAAACCAAAGCCACCTTTGAAATAAACCTAAAAAAAGAGTCAGAAGAAGGAAAGGTAGAGCTACAGGTTATTAATGCCGACGAAGGACGAAACAAGCAGATTTGCGAAAAGTATGGAGTATATGGTTCATCGCTGCTGCTTGTAAAGGGCGATAAGGTGATTAACCTAACTAACATGGCATTTGGAACAGCACGTCGCAACCCCGATAAATTCAGGGAGGAGCTATCCAACGAAGTTAAAAAACTCATCAAGGGTTAGCCATGGATTTCATTCAGGATTTCATTTACAGCTCGAACATTCCAATACTAACCGCTTTTTTGCTAGGGTTGGCAACGGCCATAAGTCCTTGCCCCCTGGCAACCAATATCACCGCTATAGCATACATCAGTAAGGATATTGAGAACCAACGCAGGGTATTTTACAGCGGCCTGGTTTACACGTTAGGCAGAGCCATTACCTATACAACCATTGGGCTGTTATTCTTTTTTGGTGCGAGCCAATTTAAAATAGCCGGCTTTTTAAATAAGTACGGTGAACGTATAATTGGACCCGCACTTATTATTATTGGTCTGTTCATGCTCGATATCATAAAGATTAAACTGGGCGGGACTGGAAAACTTACTGAAAATTTTGGAGAAAAAGCCAAAAGCGGGAACTTTCTTAGTGTACTAATTATGGGAATGGCTTTTGCTTTAGCCTTTTGCCCCTATAGCGGAGTGCTCTACTTTGGAATGCTAATACCCATAACAATATCCAGCGCTAAAGGGTTATACTTACCGGTTATATATGCACTTGGCACAGGTTTACCGGTTATCATATTTGCATACTTTATTGCATTTACAGTACATGGCATTGGGAACCTATACAATAAGGTAAAAACCTTTGAGCTATGGTTTAGGCGTGTAGTAGCCGTTGTCTTTATAGGCGTTGGAATTTACTACCTAAGCATTTTTCTTTTATAGTAATTTTAAACGAACCTTGAAATGGAAAACAAAAAGGAATTACAAGTACTGTTTTGGATAATATTCTTCTTTGCATTTGCCTTTTTCATGCCGGTTGATAATACAACCTTCAGAACAGCCATTGATGCCACGCTTGATTTAACGCGTTGGTATGCCCGTGAACACGTTGTGCTATGCCTGCTGCCAGCGTTCTTTATTGCAGGGGTTATTTCGGTTTTTGTGAGCCAAGGCTCAGTTTTAAGGTACTTTGGGGCTAATGCAAAAAAATGGCTTGCCTACACTGTGGCGGCAGTATCGGGTACCATACTGGCGGTTTGCAGCTGCACCATTTTACCTCTTTTCTCCAGTATACACAAACGCGGAGCGGGTCTAGGGCCTGCCATTGCCTTTCTGTACTCCGGCCCTGCAATCAACATATTAGCCATTATTCTCACAGCCCGTATTTTGGGCATTGAAATGGGTATTGCCCGAACTGTTGGGGCTATTGCATTTAGCGTAATAATTGGCATAGCCATGTCGCTAATCTACCGCAAGGAAGAACAAGCTAAACGCGAAGGACAAATGAACATAGTTCTACCTCCCGAAAAACGACCCATGTGGCAAACTTCATTCCACTTCTTCACGCTGGTACTAATACTTGTTTTTGCCAACTGGGGAAAGCCTGCTGCCGACGATACATCGAGTGCATGGTATTACCTATATACCTATAAGTGGTACATTACCGGGTTTTTCGGCCTATTGCTCGCTTACTCTTTAATCTACATCCTTAAAATAAAATGGCAATGGGTAGCCGGAGCTATTGGTGCCACATTGTTGTCAGTAATACTGGCTAATATATACATCGCCGATCCCAAAGTACTCCCGCTTGTACCCATGCTGGTAGGGATTATTGCTTTAGCCTTTATCACCCTGAAGGACAAAAATGATGACGAGAATAAGGAATGGACAATAGCCTCGTGGGGATTTGCAAAGCAAATCATGCCACTGCTGGCAGTAGGGGTGGTTACTGCCGGATTCCTACTTGGATCGACACACGATGGAAAAACAATAGCTGGGGTAATACCCAACGAGTGGATTGCCTACTTGGTAGGTGGCAACTCAATATTTGCCAACTTTTTTGCATCCATTGTAGGGGCATTTATGTACTTTGCCACCCTAACCGAAGTTCCCATACTTCAAGGGCTACTTGCTTCCGGTATGGGTAAGGGTCCTGCTCTGGCTCTACTCCTTGCAGGGCCATCGCTATCGCTACCCAACATGCTTGTAATCAGAGGCGTGATTGGCACAAGGAAAACGGTAGCTTATGTTTCGCTTGTTGTAATTATGGCAACCATTTCGGGCCTTATATATGGCTATTTCTTTTAGCCATGAAAGATTTTGATAATTTCATACGTAAAGCATGAATTGCACCATCACCGGATGTGGAAAGCATCCGGTATGGTTGCAATTGATGTTCTAAAGCCAATCAATTTCACATATAACCCGAATCTTAATGGGGAAATGCAAAATCAGAATTGTGTTTTTTTTGATTTCAATTTAAAACCCTCAAATACAATATAATGATTGGGTTAACCATAATGGTTTCTGTACTCCTAGTGATATCGTTGCTTACCGATGCTCTAAAGACCATTAAAGGTGTCACTCGGGGTCTAAAGATGTTTCTCAAATTGTTGCCAGCTCTGGTTACAATGCTGGCACTGGTTAGTATTATGTTCTTTATCATTCCAAACGATACTCTGGCCAGCCTAATAGGGAAGGATTCAGGCATTAAAGGCTACTTTATTGCTGCAGTCATTGGTTCGGTATCGCTTATCCCAGGATTTATTGCATACCCACTTTGCAAAATCCTTATTGTTAACGGAGTTGAATACTCCACGGTCGCAATATTCATCACCACCCTTACAATGGTAGGGATAATAACCCTTCCGGTGGAAGCTAAGTTTTTTGGATGGAAGGTAAGTATCCTTAGGAATGTTGTAAGTTTTGTAGCAGCTATGGCAATTGGTATTATAATGATTTTTCTTTTATGAAAAATATAATAAAATACTTCCTCCCTATTCTCTTCCTATTATTTATAGGATTTTCATATTTGAATGACAATAGAGTTGGGGAACAAATTGCCTTAAATTTCTGGATTTTTTTTAAGGAGATGATACTCTTCCTTCCATTGATGTTCATTCTTATAGGACTTTTTGATGTTTGGGTGCCCAGAGAAAAAATAGAAAAACATATTGGTGAGGACTCGGGTTGGAAGGGAACACTCCTGGTTATTCTTTTGGCATCGCTACAGGCTGGCCCACTTTACGGAGCCTTTCCCTTTGCCTATCTACTCTGGATTAAGGGCTGTAATATCAAAAACATATTTATTTACCTTGGGGCATACTCCACCATAAAAGTACCAATGCTAACCTTTGAGATAGGATTTTTGGGGCTCAAATTCTCGCTGCTGAGAACTCTAATAACCCTGCCAATATTCATACTCATTGGCTTTGCCATGGAAAAGTACTTAAAAGGGAAAAAGTTTGAAGTTAAACAACCATAACAATAAAGTTAGTTATGAAACCAGCACTCCTTGCAGCACTTGTATTTTTTTCAAAATGCATTGCAACTGCTCAAACATCCGATTCCACATTTAAACCAAATGGTAAACCAATAATACAGGTTTTTGGTAATTTCGATTACAACGCCACCAACAATGCAAAAAAAACCTACGGATTTTGGTTTGGCCGTGCACACTTTGGCTACGAGTACCAGTTCAGCAAGCAAATTTCGGGTAAAATTATTATTGATGCGGGTCGCCCCACCACAGTTGGACAGATTGAAGTGGAGGACACATCAGGCAATAGCCTTGATGTTACCAATAAATCGAAGGAGGGCAGCTACTACACAATGACCCTTAAGTTCGCATCCATTGAATGGAAACCCAATAGCTTTGTTAGAATACAGGCTGGCGGCGTTTTGCAGAACCATTACATCACTCAGGAGAAGTTTTGGGGTTACCGCTACGTTGCACCTACCTTTCAGGATAAGTACTACGGATTACCCAGTGGCGATTTGGGAATAATCGGATATTTTAGCCTTAACGAGATGCTTGGTTTTGATATTGCGCTAACCAACGGCGAGGGCTTTCGGTTCGACCAGGATGAATATGGCGATGTTAAGATAGCCGGAGGCATTGATTTTAACCCAATAAAAGGGCTGCAAACCCGCTTTTACACTGATTACACCAAATCCGACAACCCGCTAAAACCAGCAGAGCAACAGCTATTCTCGATTTTTGCCGGCTATAAATTCGATGATAAGTTCAGAATTGGCGCCGAGTATAACTACCGCAAGAATCATTTAAACATCAATAAACATAACCTTTACGGATTATCGGTTTACGGTAGCGTTTCCGTTGTAAGGAATGTGGAGCTATTTGGCCGTTTCGACCAGCTACAGGCTAACACCATAAATGGAAATGCACAAAGTTGGTATTACAGCGGGATTGGGAATGCTTACATTGCGGGTATTCACTACAACCCGGTGAAGGGGGTAAACATTTCACTAAACTATCAGGGTTGGAAACCCAAAGAAAGCAGTATTAATTTTCAGAACCACTTAGTGTTAAGCTTTGAGTATAAACTTTAATTATTCTTTACATGGAAGACAATAAAAAATCAGGATGCCTTTGTGGCGTTGATGAGTACATGGTTTTAGCCTGTTCGGGCGCTTGCGATTTAGGACAAGTAACCGATATGGTTGCCCGCAAACTCAGAGATAACGGCGTACGGAAGATGAACTGCCTTGCAGTGGTTGGAGCAGGAATAGAGCCGTCCATCGAGGCCTTCAAATCAAGAAACATTCTTATGCTCGATGGCTGCCCCACCGATTGCGGCAAACGCATATTGGATAAATATGGTTTTACCGATTATAAATACTTTAGGGTAACCGATTTGGGTTACAAAAAAGGACAAACCCCTGTAACCGAAGAGGTAGTAAATAAAGTGTACGAAAAGGTTGAAGTTATTTACTGATGCAAGCTTTTGAATGGCTTTAGATGCCAACTATTCATCAGGAAATAATATTGGTTTCAACACCATGACGAGTAGAACACACCAAATCAAATCAACAACCCATTATTGATAACCCACTGGAATTAACAACATTAATTATTCAAACGCACAAGATAATGCTTCGCCCGTATTTTAAGAATAAAGTAAGAATAATTTTTTCGCTAACTTGTTTAGCTTGCCAGCTTGTGCTACCAACTTTTTCAAATGCCAAAACAGGAGGTGATTCAACCCTTTTAGAATTCAATCTTACCCTACGCGAGCGTTTTGAGGTTTGGGATGGCATGAATGCCAAAAATTACGGTAATCCCAATGGTGTTGGCTCGCTAAACGATAAATTGTTGTTTCAACGAATTATTGCGGGCTTCACGTTCAAACCCACAAGCAAAATCGATTTTGCGGCTCATATTCAGGACTCAAGGGCTTTCGGCTGGTCGTTAAGGAACTCGGAGTATCCCGAGCTGTTCAGGGTAAAGCAGAAGAATACACAAGAACCCTACTACACCATGAACCCCAACGAGGAGTTTTTTGAGATTTACGATTTGTACATCGCGGTAAAAGAGATTTTTAAGGGGGTAAGCCTGAAAATTGGCCGACAAAAGATTTCGTTTGGCGACAACCGCATTTTTGGCCCAGGGGAGTGGGGAAATACTGGTCGTTGGACGTGGGACGCAGTTAGACTTTCCTATAACAACAAGAATAATTCGTTGGATGTGTTTGGCGGAGGCACCAAAACTCACGACCCCGAAAAGGGGGCAATACTATTTACCGAAACCGAACATTGGGGTGGCGGAGCCTATGCGCATATCGAATTTGGTAAACTTGCATTGGTTGAACCATTCTATGCTATCAAAACGCAAGGCTCAGCCGATTACATCCGGGAACAAAGTTTTACTAGGCATTGGATTGGTGCTAGAGTTTTTAGCGATGAAGTAAATCGCTTTAAATACGATTTTACCCTAACTCAGGAGTTTGGACACGAAAACGGAAAAACCATTAACGCTTTTGGCATAATCGGTTTGTTGGGGTATCAGTTTCATGGCCTACCAGCAAAGCCTACGCTATGCTTGAGGGAAACCTTTGCAAGTGGTGGAAATAATGACGATACGAGGGTTCGAACTTTCGACCCTGCTTTTGGGGCAAAGGATAGTTTTTACGGACGAATGAACATCACATCTTGGTCAAATCTCGACGACCGCGAGGTTGTATTGTATCTTACCCCTTCAAAAAATTTAAAAATGGAAATGAACTATCACTTTTTCTACCTCCCATCACCTGAAAATAATACGCTGCTTGGCACAATGAATCTTCAAACTGGCAAACATCACCTTGGCAATGAGTTTAACATTTTTGCCAGTTACAATGCTGGCAAACAATTTCAGTTCGTTGGGGTGTTCGGATATTTTTGGGCTGGCGACCTTCAACCCATCAATGGAACAACTGCTCAAAACTCCAACTGGTTTGCCGTGCAAGCCATTTTTAAACTCGATAAAGAAATATTTGCAAAGCATTAAATGAAATAATAAATTTAATAACCTAAAGTGATTGATAACCTTAAAAAACCAAACTATGAAAATCAAACTAACCCAAAACGGAGAATGGCACTGGCTTACTGGTGGGATAGTGGTCTCACTACTATCCATTGCCACATATGTGCTATTCGAAAAGTTAAGCTACAAGGATTACCCCTTTGGCATTACTGCTGGTGTAGCCTACATTGCTGCAAGTTTTAAGTATGTTTTTGTATCGCTTGCCGATAATCCTGTAATTCAGAAAAATTGGACCAGTCCAGCAGCTTTTGTTGAGTTTATAATGCTGTTTGGGATAATTCTGGGCGCATACATTGGTGCAAAGCGTAGTAAAAACTACTCCCCAGAGGTAATTCCTGCTGTTTGGGAGAAATACCATGGCACAAACGTATGGAAACGTTTTGGGGTAGTGTTGCTTGGAGGTTTCTGCTTAGGATTAGGGACCATGCTGGCTGTTGGTTGCACAACAGGTAATATCCTGCAGGGCTGGGCTCACCTGTCGCTTGGTAGTATGGTGGCTGGAGCCTGTTTCTTTATTGCCGGAATTATTGTTGCAAAGTTACTTTACCCTAAAGCTGGAGGACGTTAATCATGTTACTACAAATTTTAATTGGATTGGCAATAGGCCTAATATTCGGCTATGCGCTACAACGTACCGGGGTTACAAAGTACCCAAGGGTAACAGGGATGCTTCTGCTAAAGGATTTCAAAATCCTAAAGTTCATGCTAACAGCAGTAACCTTTTCGATGATTGGTTTTTACACCCTTGGAAGTTTAGGTGTGATTGAACTACATCCTAAAGCGTTAGATTGGGGCAAAGTGGTTGGCGGGTTAATTTTTGGAACAGGGATGGGCCTTCTTGGTTACTGTCCAGGAACGCTGTTTGCCCGTATTGGCGAAGCCAAAAAAGACGCATGGGTAGCACTGCTTGGAATGGTTCTGGGAATTCTATTCTTTGCAGTGAATGTGAAGTTTTTCAAGTCAAACCTGATGACCAAAAACATTAATGGCGATATATCGGCAGCGCTGGGCATAAACCAATGGATAATTGTTCCTATAGCCGCATTGGTTTTTGTTGGCATTATCTACATTGCCAACAAGGTTGACGATTTTAAGAAAAACTTTTAAGTGGTAAGCCATTAATCCAAATTCTTTACACTATGTTTAAACATGCTATACTTGGCACCGACCTTTCAAAAGCATCCTCTACGCTTATTGAATCGTCGGATGAATTCAGCAGAATTGGCATCGAAAAAATCACCCTTATTCACGTTATTGACCTACGGAACACAAAACTTCTGGGATCGTTCACTCTTGAAACAATTGAAGAGTCGCTTACTAATCAAAAGACCATACTCGAGGGGAAGGGCTTTGATGTTAACGCTGAAATCATATATGGGATACCCAGTATTGAGATTGAAAAGAAGCGGAAAGAGGTATCGGCCGACTTAATCATTGTAGGATCAAACGGTAGTAACTGGAGTGGTACGGTGCTAGGCGAAAATGCATCGGAAATTCTCCATAACATAAAATCACCGGTTTTGCTGATAGTTCTTAAGCAAACCAAATCGCTCGACGAGATTCTTTCCAATACAAGTTTTTTTAAGTTTGAACAATTAGTTAAACATTGGCAAACATTTGAACCCGATTGGGAGTTGTATTGCAAGAACATCACAGAACACGTCCTTTTCCCCACTGATTTTTCAAACTTTTCTGAACATGCATTTGAATGCTTAATGGAGCAACCCTTTAAAATTAACAGGTTAACCTTAATGCACGTTCAGGATGAGGTTAAGATTGGCCCACACCTGGAGAGCAAGCTGGGCGAATTCAACAAAATTGATGGTGAACGCTTACACAGGTTAAGTCAAGCTTTTAAGCAAAAACACCCCGAAACCGAGGTTTCAATTAAGCTTGTTTATGGTAAACTCAAAAATGAAATTGTTAAAGCAATTCAAACCGATAAAGTAACCCTGACTGTCATGGGTAGTCAGGGGAGAGGGTATTTATCTGAGATTTTTCTTGGAAGCGTAAGCCATCATGTGGCAAGGCATGCCGACTCCCACGTCCTGCTTATACCATTGATTTGCTAAAGAAATATATTCCAGTAAAGAGTGCCAAAAGTTGAAAAACATCAGATTGGCTGCCGATTTTTGTGTTAGATTAAAATATCTATCTAGATTATTAACCATTAAGGCTTAAAAATCACATCAAACAGTTAAACAAAATGAAAACACAAGTTGGATTTATTGGCGCAGGCCGCATAAGCAAAATTTTTCTGGAAGCATGGGAAAAAGCAGGCCTAACCAATATCAGTTTTACAATATTTGATATTGATGAGAGTAAAATGTCAACCCTAGCTGAGCGATACCCAACAGTTACCAAAGCAAATAGTATAAGTGAGTTAGCGAGTGATTGTTCAGTAGTTTTTTTGGCTATTCATCCCCCTGCCTTTAAAGATGTAATGCCTGAACTAAAAAAATGTAAAACTAAACCCGAGCTTATAATCTCGCTTTCTCCCAAAATATCAATAAGGCAAATAGTTGAGATGGCTGGTTACGACCATATAGTCCGTTCAATTCCCAATGCACCATCGGTGATAGGGAAAGGGTTCAACGTCTATGCACCCGCTCCCAACCTTGCTAACCATTTGCTCGAAAAGGTAGAGCATCTTTTTAAACCCCTAGGTAAATTAGTTAGGGTTGATGAAGAATTGCTTGAGGCCTATGCCACAATTACAGGTATGGGGCCAACATACCTTTGGTTCCTTTTTGAGCACCTAAAAAGCCTTGCCCAAAAAATTGGTATTCCCGAACAAGATGCAAAGAATGCAGTTAATGAAATGATTGCCGGATCGGCGGATACATTACTCAAATCAAGCTTAAGTTTTGAAGAGGTACTTGACTTAATTCCAAGCTATCCGATGAAGGCCAGGGAAAATGAAATCACAAAGGTTTACAGCGAGGTTATTGAATCGTTGTATAGCAAGCTAAAAATTTAGCAACAATGCTGGAATACGAAATTACTGCTGTTTCAAACTCGGGAGGCGATGCGAGAGTGTCAGCTAACAAATCCTTTATCCCGTTCGATGCCACCTCAGGCCGACATGACCAACTTCCCAACCCAGCGGAACTTTTACTATCCTCATTGGCAGCATGCATGCTTAAAAATGTTCAGCGGTACTCTGAGATGCTTAATATGCCATACCGTAAAGCACGAGTAAGAATTAAAGGCACTAGAACTGATAACCCTCCATCAATGGCGAAAATAGAGTATGTACTGGAAATTGATACCGATGTTGATGATCGGAAACTGGAAACCTGGCATAAAAATATTTTGAAGTTTGGTACCATCACCAATACACTTATGCGTTCATGCCATTTAACCGGCAAAATTTCCAAGTGGAACTCGACACCGTAAATCTTTTAACTCTTTTTAATTTTTATTATTTCATTATTTCATATATTTGTGAAATAACAAACACGTGAACAGCATGAGCCAAACCAAAGAGATAACCGAGGATATTCAAAAACTTGCGGAATTTGCTAAAGCCATGAGCCATCCTGTGAGACTCTATATTCTCAAAAAGCTATCGAAAGTTGATGCTTGCTGTTATAGTGGCGATATTGCTGATGAACTTGGGATTGGACGTTCTGGCTTATCGCAACACTTTAAAGAGCTAAAACATGCTGGTTTAATCAATGCCCATGTGAAAAAACCATACATTAAGTATTGTATTAACACAGAGAATTGGAATATTGCCAAAAAACTGTTTAACGATTTGTTCAACGAATAATTTTTTAATCAGTATTTCACTATTTTTTGAAATACTAAACAATTACATAAACCTTAAAACAAAATGATATGGCATGGTTAGCTGATTATCCGAGAGAAAAGGTGAAATGGTATCCTACGGTTGACTTAAGCAAATGCACACGTTGCGGAATATGCATGAACTGTGGGAAACAGGTATTCACTTGGACTACCAAGGGGCCTGAAGTTACAAATCCAACCGCTTGTACTATTGGTTGCACAACCTGTTCCAACCTTTGCGAAGGCAATGCAATAACTTTCCCTAGTAAATTAGAGTTGAGGGAACTTTACGAAAAGGAAAGGCTATGGGCAAAGGTGACCAAGCAAATGAAAAGAGATGGTTTTTTAGAATTCAAGGAGATTTAGTTTAACCCTTAAAATGAATAGCCATGGCATGGATAACAGGATATCCCAGGGAGCAAGTTAATTGGCATCCCACAGTGGATTTGGAAAAATGCGTGATGTGCGGCATTTGCATGAACTGCGGCAAACAGGTTTACACCTGGACAAAAAAAGGTCCAATAGTTACCAATCCTAATAGCTGTGTAGTAGGCTGCACATCCTGTGCAACGCTCTGCAAAGGAAACGCAATTACCTTTCCCGATATAAACGAACTAAGAGAACTATATAAACGCGAAAATATTTGGGCCAAGGTTAAGGAACAAATGAAAAACGAAGGGAAGTTAGACCCTATCGCTAAATAACATGGCAATAAAAAATAATAAAGATGGATAAGATTCGGTCCCAGTCTAAAAAAATGAGAAAAATACTTGAACTTAACACCTCAATGGTAGGTGTTAAATTTATCTTCTCAGAAAAAGATACACCTGCAAATATTGAAAAACTTGAGGGTCATCGATATTGTCAGGCTTTAATGAAAGCACGGCATGGTAAACATGTAGTACTTGATGCAGCGGGTATTGCATGTCCTGCTGCAGCCGCAGCCTTTGGCTTTAAGCCACTACCCGATGGGTTAAAAACAGGCAAAGGCCTGGTTGGCTTTGGTATTGTTAATGAAGATGCAACCGGGAAAGCCATGTTTGAGGGGATGACCACTTTGCCCCAAGGCAAATTAAAATCACTATACCTTTACCCTCTTGAAACAGCAACCATGGAACCCGATATTGTGGTGGTTGAAGACGAAACTGAAAAACTGATGTGGATTGCCCTTGCTAATCTTAACCTAAAGGGTGGGCAACGGGTGGAAAGCAGCACGGCAATTTTACAGGCTACCTGTGTTGATGCAACAACCATTCCATACGTACAACAGAAATTCAACATGAGTATGGGTTGCTACGGCTGCCGCGATGCCACGGATATTGGCCATAACGAAACAGTTTTAGGGTTTCCGTTCAAAGATTTTTATGCAATTACTGAAAATATTGAATTCCTAAATCAGAAAGCCATCCCTAATTCGCGGAGCAAAAATGCGCTCGCCTTGCTAAAACGGAAGGAAGCTGAAAAAATAGGTAAGATTGACCCTTTTCAAGAATCATAACACCTAAATAAAAGTTTTAATTCTATTCCACTTACAATAATAAGCCTACTATGACTATATGGAATCGTATTATTGATTAGCTTTAGCAAGTAATCGTAAAACATCAATTTATATGTTTACCTGCCCAATATGCCATAGTGAATTAACTGAATTAGATTCCGAACAGCAAGCTACCTGTACCTTTTGCGGTGCTATTGAGGAAACAGGCTACATTTGTCCTAACGGTCATTACCAATGCGAGGATTGTCGCATGGCTACCCAAACTGAAATAATTGAAAGGGTAAGCCTTAACACTAAAATAACCGATCCCATTGCCATTGCCAACCTTATAATGAAACACCCCTCATTTAACCCTTACGGAGTAGAACACCATGAACTTGTAGCGGCAGCTTGCCTTGCTGCTATGCGTAATCTTAACATAAAGAACATCAACGACATAAAACTGACAGCAGCTATTAAGCGAGGAAATAAAATCCCATATGGAGCATGCGGCAGCATGGGTACCTGCGGAGCATGTGTTTCGGCTGGTATAGCCATTGGTATTTTGACAAATTCAAATTACCTAAAGGACCAAGAACGAAACCTTACAATAAGAACAACAGCCAATGCCTTACTTAAGCTCACTGAACTGGGAGGCCCTCGTTGCTGTAAGTTTAGCACCTACTCAAGCATACTTGCAGTTTGGGAAACCGCAACCAACGAGCTTAACATGAATTTACCCCCTTTATCTGTTATGTGCGATTTTCAAGGAATACTAAAAGAGTGTCACCTGGAGAAATGCCCTTACTATGAAAAAAGATAGAGTATGGCGACTTGTTGCCGATGATATCAGTGAGCCTGCCATGCACTTTGCCATGGAGGAAGCTCTTCTTCGGCTGACCGACGAAGACCATACCCAACCTACACTCAGGATTCGGAGGGTTGAACCCTCAGTGTGGATTGGCTACTATCAATTACCAACCGAAGATGTAGATGTTGATTACTGTAAAAAACACAACTTGAAGATAGTAAGACGCATGAACTCCGGCGGTGCAGTGTATCAGGATGAGGGAACGTTTTGCTATTCGGCATTCTTCCAAAAGGAGGATTTCTTTAAAACTTTTAACATTGATAAGCCCGAAGACCTTTACCCTCTTTTCGGATCCGTTATCATTGACCTATGTAAAACTCTTGACATTGATGCCACCCTTTCGCCCGTAAACGACATTACAGTAAATGGCCGAAAAATTTACGGTTCGGCTCAGTTAGACTGGTACTCTGCATTTGTTCACAGCGGAAGCATTTTAGTTGATGTAAACCGTAATATCATGCAGGATGTACTGCGACCATCGAACCTAAAATTTGCCGACAAAGGTTTCAAGAATGTGAAGGACAGAGTTATAAACCTTGCCGAAGTTTCATCAAAGCCAATTGAAGTAAATAAAGTGATTGAACTATTTAAAACATCCTTCCAGAAAGTATTGAATGTAATACTTGAGCCAGGCCATTTCACGGCCAAGGAGAAGGCATTAGCCACTCAGCTTTACAACGAAAAGTACTCACAAAAGGAATGGACGTTCAATCAGTTTGCAGGCCCCCAATCAATGGTTTCAGTAAAAATTCCAAGCGGCGTTCTGACATTAAAGTATGAATTAGCAAACGCTCGCTTCAAAACCGTTTCGCTACATGGCGATTTCCTACTCCCAAATCATAATGAAGCGCAAAGGTTTGAATCAAATTGCACCAATAAAACGCCCCTCGAGGTTGTTCAGGAACTGAAAAATATTAACTTGCCTACCGATTTAAAGGAGGGAATTATGAACCTACTTTATCAAATTAACAACAATGGAACCCGTTAGGCTTGAAGTTCTTGTGGCATCGCCACCAACCAAAAAGTGCAAGGCCATTATTAGCATGTTTGAAAGGTTTCTTTCAGAGTTTCCTGGGAAACTAAAGTTAGACATTTACTTTGCCGGTGAACCCATGACTGGAACGCCAACCGAGGGATTTCGAAAGGAATCAGGCAAAATTCGCAAAATACCATCGGCGTATGTAAATGGCATTAATGTTGCCTCCAAGGAAGTTCCCGACGAGGAAATTGTGCGACAGGCCATTGTTAAGGTATTAAATAACCCTTAGGATACACCTACTCATAGAGAAAATATTTATGTTTAACACTAAAAAAACAGTTCAATGAAACGACTAGTAATTTATTTAACCATTACCGCATTTTGTATAGCAGCTCTTTCATCAAATACATTTGCGCAAACCAAAAGCCAAGCCAGTAAAACAGAAAGGAAATACAAGGTAACCTTTATTGAGTTGGGTTCAGTTAGATGCATCCCTTGCCAACAAATGCAGCCTATACTAAAATCGGTAGAAGAAAAGTATGGCAAACAGGTAAAGGTAATCTTTTACGATGTTTGGACTGACGATGGAAAGCAATACGCCAAAAAGTATAATATCAACCTTATACCCACCCAAATTTTTTTAGATGAGAATGGTAAGGAATACTTTAGGCACGAAGGCTTTTTCCCCGAAAACGAACTTATTGAAGTGCTAAAGAAAAAAGGGGTAAAATAAAAAACCACCATCACCTTTTAATATACTTTAACACAAATTTTTGTGGTAGTATTAAAAGTAGCCGTATGTTTGCAAGTGTTTACTTACTTAATACATGAGGCAATCAACTGAGGTTCGGCAGGAACAGATAAAGCAGGCAGTGCTAGATATCATCCATACCGATGGATTGAAAAACCTATCCACTCGTATGCTGGCTCAGCGTATCGGTATGAGCGAAGGGGCTATATTCAGGCATTTTCCGACAAAGCAAAGCATCATTCATTCCATTATTACCGACGTACAAAGAGATTTTATTGAACAGTTACGAAAGATTGCCACTTCTAACGAACTGCCACAAAAACGCTTGGAACACTTACTTTGCTTTACCGTTAAGTACCTAACCGATAACAAGGGTATCACCCTACTACTCTTTTCAGAAGCATCACATAATAACGATGAAGAGCTAAAACAGGCCTTGATGCAGATATTTAATACACAAAAAAAAATGGTAAGCAAGGTTGTTCTTGACGGTATTGCTGAAGGGATATGGGACGAAAACATACCCGTTGAAAACGTAGCCATGCTATACATGGGCATACCTGTTTCACTAAACGTTGAACTAATACTCAACAAGGGTGCTTTGGACACGTCGAACTTTTGTAGCAGGATGATGTTTCTCATAAACAAAATGCTCACCAGGTAATTTTTTTAAATCTAATGTAAGTATGTACTCACTTTAATTTTTAAAAAAATATGCTTTTCATAATTGTATTTATAGTAATTTCAATAGCCTCCTTCATTTTTGCCATGCTAGGATTAGGCGGAGGAATGGTTTACGTACCAGTACTAAACTGGGCTGGGTTTGATATGGTTACGGTTGCAATTCCTTTGGGTTTGCTTTTGAATGGTTTAAACACCGCATTGGTACTCATCCCATTTGCCCGTAAAAAGATGGTTGATTGGAAGGGTGGTGCCGTAATGGCTGCTACTGCATTAGTGGCTTCGCCTCTGGGTGCAATGACCAGCGAACATGTTCCAGTTCAATTGCTAAAATTCTTGTTTGCCATAATGGTTGTTGCTGCTGCCCTCCGCACGCTTTGGGCATCAAAACAGGAGGAGCCCGAAACCATGATGTCGTTAAAGAAACGAAGCATCATAGGTTTCTTCGTTGGTGGCTTTGCCGGTTTTATCGGTGGCATGTTGGGTTTAGGCGGCGGCTTTATCATTGCACCAATTCTCATGATGATGGGCTACAAAACAAAGGAGGCTGCAGCCACAACCGCATTTGTGGTGACATTCTCATCCTTTTCGGGTTACCTGGGGCACGTATCCCATGGCCATATAAATTGGCCACTCACCATAGTAGTTGTCCTTGCTGTAATCATAGGGTCACAACTTGGCGGTTTATACATGACCCAAAAAGCTAAATCGAAACAGGTAAAAGTTGTATATGCTGTTGTTCTTCTACTCATAGCAACTAAAATGGTTTACGGAATTTTATCTTAAAAATTGTACCCATGAGTCATGATCATAACCACCATAAGGTAAGCGGTAAAAACTTAGGCATTACAATTCTTCTAAACCTTTTTATTACAGTTGCCGAATTCCTTGGCGGTATACTTTCAGGAAGCATGTCGCTTCTTAGCGATGCAGCCCATAACTTCAGCGATGTGCTATCGCTAATTATAAGTTACACAGCAAATAGGCTATCAGGGCAAAAAGCCACTCTTACCCGTACCTACGGGTTAAAACGCTCCGAAATCCTGGCAGCCCTGATAAACTCTGCTACACTTCTAGGTTTAGCTATTGCTATTCTCTTGGAAGGCGCCAAACGCCTCTATGAACCCATTCCAATTGATTCCAGCTGGGTGATATGGCTATCGTTGTTAAGCATTCTGGTTAATGGCTTAAGCGTCCTTTTCATAAGAGATGATTCACGCAATAGCATCAATATACGGTCGGCATACCTTCATCTTTTTAGCGATATGCTTACCTCTGTAGCCGTTCTGATTGGTGGACTAACCATGAAATACCTCCAATGGTATCGGGTTGATTCCCTCTTTAGCATACTAATTGCCATATACTTACTTTTCACATCGTGGAGAATAATAAAAACTTCCTTGAGAATTTTCATGCAATTCTCCCCTGAGAATATAAACATCGAAGAAATTACAAAACAGGTTGAATCACTTGAGGGGGTAAAAAACTTACACCATGTGCACATCTGGCAAATTGATGAGCATGAAATCATGTTCGAGGCCCATTTGGATGTTACAAATAACATCAGAATATCGGATTTCGAAAAAATTCTTGAGCAAGTAAATATTTTGCTTGCAAAGCAAGGCATAAATCATGTAACTATTCAACCGGAGTATTCGGTTACTGATAATAAACAACTAATTCATTAACAATTAAATTTTTAAAGTATGATTAATCCTAAAGATTGGTTGGAATTTGGTCAAAAATTCCATGGACATAAATGTCCTGCAATGCCTATGGGGCTTAGGGTAGGTGCTGCTGCAATGAATGCACTGGGTGTGGAACGCGCAAAGGATGGCCAGCTAATAGCCCTTGTTGACCTTGGCGATGACCATTGTGCTACCTGCTATGCCGATGGTTTACAGGTTATTCTGGGCGCAACCTTTGGCAAAGGCAATATCAAGAAAACCCATAAAGGGAAATGGGCCGTTACTGTTATTGACAAAGCTACCGGCCGCGCTGTAAGGGTTACACCCAAAGCAGAAGCAATGCTTGCCAATAAGCAAACATCATTCTTTAAGGATTACCGCGAAAAGGGAATACCCGCAAGTAAAGTTCCCGATTTGGTGGTTGACCCTTTGGTTAATAATGTAATGAACGCCCCTGATGAAAAGTTAATCAATATTTCAGAGGTCTTCCAGTACGACCTTAAAGAACATCCACACAGCTTTAATAGCTTTGTATGCGAGGAGTGTGGCGAAATGACGGTTATGGAGTACGGACGCATTAAAGGAGATAAAAAGGTTTGCATCGATTGTGCTAACAAGCATTAAAACTACCCACCCATAATGCAAAAACGGTTGGCTAAAACGCCAACCGTTTATTATTTCATTCCAACTAAATAAACATTAACAAGCTGATTGACATGACTATCATGCCACCAATAAGTCCGTAAATGGAAAGGTGGTGCTCACCATACTCGCGGGCAGCAGGAAGTAACTCATCAACAGAGATAAATACCATTATACCTGCAACTGCTGCAAACAAAATACCAAATGTAACACCATTAATAAACGGCATAAGCAGCAAATATCCAACTATAGCACCAATAGGCTCAGCAAGACCCGAGAGGAACGATAGTCTAAACGCCTTTCGCTTATCGCCTGTAGCATAGAAAATTGGTACCGAAACGGCAATACCTTCTGGTATATTATGTATTGCAATGGCAACAGCAATGGCAATCCCCAAGTTAGGGTTCGATAAAGCTGCGGTGAACGTGGCCAAGCCCTCGGGGAAGTTATGGATGGCAATGGCTAGGGCTGTAAAGAGCCCCATGCGCATCAGTTTCCCTTTACGCTTTCGGCCACTCTCAGCATCCTCAACCAGCATAACCTCGTGGGGGTTTTCCTGCTCGGGTATAAACTTATCAATCAACGCAATAACCGCCATGCCACCGAAAAAGGAGGCAACCGTAATCCATGAACCTAAATGCAAGCCAATTGCATCGACCAGCGACTCACGTGCCTTGGAAAAAATTTCAATAAACGACACATAAATCATTACGCCAGCCGAAAACCCTAACGCAAGCGACAGAAACTTAGTATTGGTATGCTTTGAAAAAAAAGCAATAGCACTCCCAATACCGGTTGAAAGACCAGCAAAAAGTGTTAAACCAAATGCTATAAGTATATTTGACATCTCATACTCCATATCTCACGGTATTAAATGAACCTTAGTAAACAAAGTTAACCAAAATAAGTTTAGTAGGCCCCTAAGTTAGCCTCCAACTAGTTCATTATAGCTTTTCACCTCCATTTGGATATTATCGGTATTCAGAAACGCCTCAATAAAAGCGGCTGCAAGTCGAGCATTGGTAATTAGCGGGATATTGTAATCAACAGCTGAACGGCGAATGGTATAATCGTTATCGAGCTCGCTGCGCGAGAGATTTTTAGGGATGTTGATTACCAAATCAACCAGTCGATTCTGAATAAGATTCAGACTATTGGGAGCATTTTCTGGCTCATCGGGCCAGGAAACGGCAATGGCAGGTATGCCATGGTCGTTAAGGAACGATGCAGTTCCCCTTGTTGCGTAGATTACAAAACCGCGCCTGGCCAAACGGGCAATGGGATCGATAAGGGAGAGTTTTGACCTTAAAGGCCCAGAAGAAACCAAGATTGAACCCTGTGGAATTCTATGGCCTACCGACAACATCGCTTTAAGCAAGGCCACATTAACACTTTGCCCAATGCAGCCAACCTCACCGGTTGAGGCCATCTCAACACCCAGCACCGGGTCGGCAAAGGTAATCCTTCCAAATGAGAACTGTGAGGCTTTTACGCCCACATGGGCAATATCGAGCATCGATGGGGGATTGGTTTTAGGTGCTACACCCATCATAAAATCAACGGCAACGGCTATCATATCAAAATTCATCACCTTTGAAACAAACGGAAAACTTCTACTTGCCCTGAGGTTGCACTCTATTACCTTAATTTGGTTGTTTTTTGCCAAAAACTGAATGTTAAAGGGGCCTGTAATTTTTAGTTCGGCTGCAAGGGCTGCAGCAACACGCCTAATACGGCGAATAGTTTCCAGGTAGAGGCGCTGGGGCGGAAATACCAAGGTAGCATCGCCCGAGTGAACACCGGCAAACTCAATATGTTCCGATATGGCATCCACAAATATCCGACCATCATTAGCCACTGCATCGTATTCAATTTCCTTTGCCCCTTCGATAAACTCAGAGATTACTACCGGGTGGGCTTTGGACACCTCAGCTGCAACAGTTAAGTACTCGTTCAAATCGTCGGCGTTTGAAACCACATTCATTGCCGAACCCGAAAGGACGTAGGAAGGACGAATTAAAACGGGATAACCAACACGATTTACGAACTCCTGCACCTGTTCCATGGTGGTTAACTCCTGCCACTCTGGCTGATCGATACCGAGCTTATCGAGCAAAGCCGAGAATTTTTGTCGATCTTCGGCCATATCAATTGAAACCGATGAGGTACCCAGAACCATCACCCCTGCTTTACTCAGCCTTCCTGCCAGATTATTGGGTATTTGCCCACCAACCGATACTATTACCCCTAACGGACGCTCAACCTCAACAATATCCATCACCCTCTCAAAGGAAAGCTCGTCAAAGTAAAGCTTATCGCATACGTCGTAATCGGTACTTACGGTTTCGGGGTTGTAGTTCACAACAATCGCCTCAAATCCCAAGCGTCGGAGCTCCTTTACTGCACTAACGGTGCACCAATCAAATTCAACAGAACTACCAATACGATACGCACCTGAACCCAAAACAAGAACTTTGGGCTTAGGTTTTACGGACGTATCATCCTCATTCCCATGGTAGGTCATGTAAAGGTATGCCGTTTCCGATGGGAATTCGGCTGCCAATGTGTCAATCTGCTTTACACAAGGAACAATCCCACAGCTTTTCCTGTAGTTCCGTACTTGCTGTTGGTAATGCTCAATTTTATTGTTGGATGGATTGTAAATGATACGAGCCAACTGGAAATCGGAAAAACCATTCCGTTTAGCTTGAACAACAAGTTCTGATGGTACTTGCTCAATGGCTGAGTAACCTGCAAGATGCCTGGAAAGTTCAACCATACCCTGAAGCTTATCGAGAAACCAACGATCAATTCTTGTGATTGCATTAATATCCTCCGCACTCCATCCTTGCTCAAATGCTTGGGCAATGGCAAAAATCCTTTGATCAGTAGGATTCTCAAGCATCTGTTTAAGGTCCGACGGGTTAAAATGCTGATTTGCTACAAGCCCATGCATTCCCTGCCCTATCATCCTAAGGCCTTTTTGAATGGCTTCCTCAAATGAACGGCCTATGGCCATAACCTCTCCCACGCTCTTCATAGCCGACCCAATTTGGCGCGATGCCCCCTTAAACTTAGCCAAATCCCATCGGGGTATTTTTACCACAACATAGTCGAGGGCAGGCTCAAAGAATGCAGTTGTTTTCTGGGTAACGGAGTTTTTTAGCTCAAACAGGCCATAGCCTAAACCTAACTTGGCAGCTACAAATGCCAGTGGGTAACCGGTAGCTTTGGATGCCAAAGCCGATGAGCGCGATAAGCGAGCGTTTACCTCAATCACTCTGTAATTCTCACTACTAGGATCGAGCGCAAACTGAACATTACACTCCCCTACAATTCCCAGGTGACGAACGATTTTAATTGAGAGTGCCCGTAATTTATGGTACTCGGAGTTTGATAGCGTTTGCGAAGGCGCAACTACTATGCTTTCGCCAGTATGAATGCCTAATGGGTCGAAGTTTTCCATATTGCAAACTGTTATGCAATTATCAAACCTATCGCGTACCACCTCGTACTCAACCTCTTTCCAGCCCTTTAGCGATTCTTCAACCAGTATTTGTGGTGCATAAGTGAGCGCATTGGTTGCTAAAGCCTTTAACTCTTGTGGATTTGAGCAGAATCCGCTACCCTGCCCTCCCAGAGTAAAGGCAGCACGAACAATAACCGGGTAGCCAATTTGTTGAGCGGCATCAACCGCTTCATTCACTGTATTCACGGCAATGCTTCGCGGAGTGCTCACCCCAATTTGGTTTAACTCTTTAACAAAGAGTTCCCTATCCTCAGTGCTGATAATAGTGCTAACTGGCGTACCAAGCACTTCAACATTGAAATCCCGGAGTGTACCATTCAGGTAAAGTTCCACCCCGCAGTTTAGTGCGGTTTGTCCACCAAAAGAGAGGAATATTCCATCAGGGTGTTCCTTCTCAATGATTTGTCGCACCGTTTCGGGTTTTACTGGTTCAAAGTAGATGGTATCGGCCACATCCTGGCTGGTTTGAACCGTGGCAATGTTGGGATTTACCAGGACTGTTGCTATTCCCTCCTCCTTTAGTGCCTTTAGCGCCTGTGAACCGCTGTAGTCGAATTCGCCGGCCTCGCCAATCTTAAGCGCTCCCGAACCAAGCACCAAAACTTTACTGTATTTGCGTACAAGTGGCATATAAATCTATTTTACTTGTTGTCAATTAGGTTAATAAACTCATCGAACAGGAACTCGGTATCGTTTGGTCCTCCCGAAGCCTCCGGATGAAACTGAACTGCAAAAAAAGGCTTGGCTTTATGCCTTAAACCCTCGCAGGTTCCATCGTTTAGGTTTTCAAACATCACCTCCCATTCATCGGAAAGGGTCGATGGCTCAATTGCAAAACCATGGTTTTGCGAGGTAACAAAGCAGCGGTCAGTTCCTTTAAGCCTCACAGGCTGATTATGCCCCCTATGGCCATAGGGAAGCTTGTAGGTATTTGCCCCTGAGGCCAAAGCCAAAAGCTGATTACCCAGGCAAATTCCCATTACCGGTTTATCCATTTCAATTAGCCGACGAATATTCTCAATGGTTTCAAGGTTCACCTTGGGGTCGCCCGGACCATTGGAGATGAGAACACCATCGAATTTCTGGCTCAAAAAGTTATAGTTGTAAGGCACGCGAATAACCTGTACATCGCGTCTTAAAAGGCAACGCAGGATGTTGTTTTTTACTCCGCAATCAACCAGAACAATTGTTTTCTTTCCATTCCCATAGGTAATTGGTTTTGCTACCGATACATGTGCAACCGGGTTATCGGCATTGGGATCGTACCAATCCGTATCGCCATCAACAATAATTTTTCCCAACATACAACCCTTTTCGCGCAATTGTTTGGTAAGCTTGCGGGTATCAATACCACTTATTGCCGGAATCTTGTTTTCATTTAGCCATTGCCCCAGGCTTTTGTTCGCATTCCAGTGACTATAATTTTGGCTGTACTCGCACACCACTAAACCCTTAATGTGAATCCTGCCCGATTCCCAATTCTGTTCAATTCCTCCCAAAGGATTAGGTTCGGGTACCCCATAGTTGCCAACCAAGGGGAAAGTGGCCACAAGAATTTGTCCGAAGTACGACGGATCAGTTAAACTCTCGGGATATCCATTCATTGCCGTATTAAAAACAACCTCACCCGATGTGTTACCGGCATACCCAAACGAGTAACCAGTATAAACTGAGCCATCCTCCAGCACAAGCTTTGCTTTTTGTTGTTGATTCATTCTAGAATAATTTAAGAGATTTATAGTTTGAAGTTCGATAAATCAACTTTAAACTGAACGTTTGCAACCCTTTTCTGTAGGGCAAAAAAAAACCTGCCAAAACTGGCAGGTTATCAATGGAGTTAGCTGAAAGTATTGTTTGTTCGAAACCTGTATGCTTTACTGACAGCAATATTTTTTTAAGTGGAATCATGTCCTGAATGTTCATACAAAACTACAACTTTTTTCTAAAAATCAAAACTTTACAAAAAAGAACAGAAAGAGTTTGCATAATACAACTTTTGATTTTTAAATTTGAGATTCAATTTGAATAAAATGGAGAACGAAGTTAAGCAGGCGTACCTGAAGTATTTTGAAAATTATGTTCAACGCAAGCTCGAAGATACGCTTAATGCGTTTTCTCCTGATTTTAACATGATTGGAACCGGAGTAGATGAGTTCAGCGTAACATATCAGCACTCAACTGAACTATTTCGTCGGGAATTCGCCCAGGCGCCCGAACCTTTTACCTATCAGTTTAAAACTTTAAAGGTATGTCCCATTACACCCGATTCGGCCTATGTAATGGGTTTAGTTGACATGAAGTTCCTGCTCCCAACCGGCGAGTTTGAATACACAAACAATAGAACAACTGCCATTCTACGTAAAGAAAAGGGTGAGTGGAAAATTATTCACGGACATTGGTCGCAGCCCACAGAAATGCAACAGGAGGGCGAAAGTGTGCCCCTATCGGCTGTACTCAAGCAAAACAGGGAACTTAAGAATCAGCTTATTATCAAACAACAGGAGCTGGAAAAGCAGAACCAGCAGCTAAAAGAAATGAACCAATCGCTTTCAAAACTTTTCTCTATTGTGTCGCACGACCTTAAAAGTCCATTCAACGCCTTCCTGGGAATAACTGACCTTATGCTGATGAACTTTGAGGACGACTTTGAAAACAAGGAGTATTTTCAGCTTCGCCTTCAGCTGCTAAACGACCTTGCCCACAACCTTTACGATTTAACCGAGAATCTTCTAAACTGGGCAAAGCTAAACTCCAATGCCATTGAGCCCAAATACAGGGAAGTCCCAATAGACTCCCTGATACAAAAGCAGGTAAACGTTCTGCGCCCCATTTGGCAAAAAAAACGAATCACGCTAACAGAAGAAGTTCCCAGTGAACTTATGGTAAACACCGACCCCGATATGCTGGCTGTCATCATTCGTAATCTGGTTTCAAACGCTATAAAGTTCACTTACCCGGAAGGTGAAATAAAAATCCAGGTTAGCAATGAGCCCACCATCCTTTCCATCAAAATTGTTGATAATGGTATTGGTATGACAGCCGAACAGCTTAAAAATCTTTTTAAGAATTATCAATCAAGCAGAGGAACCGATAACGAAAAAGGTACTGGAATAGGTCTGTTTACCTGCAAAGAGTTAACCAACAAGCTAAAAGGCAACCTTAAATTTATCTCCGAACCAAACAAAGGGACAACAGTAATTGTTGAATTACCCAAATAACCATTTCCAGTAATGGCACCGATTCCAAAAATTGTTCGGTGGATTGAACTGGTTGCCCTTTTTGTTGGGCTACCTGTAGCTTTCTACTTTAACAACCTGAAACTACCCAAAAGCATTCCGCTTTTAGTAGTGTTTTTAATTGCACTATTTTATTTACTCACCACCAAATCGTTTAGTAAAAAATCGTTTGGATTTAATGGATACAAAAGCTGGAGAACGCTTAGCTTGCGTATTCTCATTTCGCTACTGGCAATAAGTTTACTGAGTGTTATCTTTCTTCCTGGTGAGCAACTTTTTTACTTACCATTACATAGGACAGAGCTTTGGCTACTAATCATGATTTTTTACCCCATTTGGTCAGCCTTTACGCAGGAAGTTATATACCGTGGGTTTTTCTTCCACCGATACACCCCCCTTTTCAAAAACGATAAAATTGTTGTCACATTAAATGGGGTTCTTTTTGGATTACTCCATATAATTTTTAGAAACTGGATAGCTGTTGCTGGAGCTACCATAATCGGTTTTGTTTGGGCATACAGCTACTTTAAACATCGCTCAATACTAGTAGTATCATTAGAGCATGCAATTGTTGGCAATTTCCTATTTACCATTGGATTAGGCTACTTCTTTTATGTACCCGATTTTTAGTGCTATTATAGAACTAGCCATATTTAAAACCATCAATTCAAGCCTGCACTGAATAGTTTTTACCCCAATGAGCGGATTTTCCCGTTTGCCGGTAACTGAAAATCGTTATAATAACATTAATGTATTTGCTCAGGATTAAAAAGAGCATTTATCGCATAGTTTACAAAAGGATATGAACATTAATAGTTTTTGTTGAGGTTAACTAACTTTCATTTTTTAAAACCAAACACCTTGCAGCTTGTTAATAAATAAATGCCTAAGGCATTTCTATTTAACAAACAAAAAATTAACTTTACAAACAGATTACTATGGCGACAACAATCTTAAAACCAGGCGATTTGGCTCCTGAATTCACTGGGAAGGATCAGGATGGTAAAACCATTAAACTATCGGATTTTAAGGGAAAAAAGTTGATCCTTTACTTTTACCCCAAGGACAACACCAGCGGTTGTACCGCTGAAGCTTGCAGCTTACGCGATGGTTATGATGATTTACAGAGCTTAGGCATGGAAGTGGTTGGCGTTAGCCCCGATTCCGAGAAATCGCACAAAAATTTTATCCATAAATACAACCTGCCTTTCCGCTTAATAGCCGACGAAGACCATGCGATTGCCGAAAAGTATAAAGCATGGGGTGAGAAAAAGATGTACGGTAAAGCATACTTTGGTATTCTCCGCACAACATATGTGATAAATGAAAATGGCACTATCACACATGTTTTTAATAAGGTTGATACCAAGGAACACGTAAAACAAATACTATCCGAAATAAATAAGTAAATGGAAGCAACTGAAAACAAGGAACGCAAGGAAATTAACAAGGAAAAGCTAAAGGCCCTTCAATCGACAATCGATAAAATTGAGAAGGATTTTGGTAAGGGTTCAATAATGAGGCTTGGCGATAAAGCCGTATCGGAAGTGCCAGTCATCTCATCAGGGTCAATAGCGCTCGATGTAGCCCTTGGGGTTGGTGGTTATCCCCGTGGGCGAGTGGTTGAAATCTACGGCCCCGAATCGTCGGGTAAGACCACTCTTGCCATCCACGCCATTGCCGAAGCTCAAAAGCAAGGCGGCCTTGCCGCCATCATCGATGCGGAACATGCTTTTGACCGCACCTATGCCGAGAAGCTTGGCGTTGATGTGGAGAATCTACTTTTTGCCCAGCCCGATAACGGTGAGCAAGCCCTTGAAATTGCCGATAACCTTATCCGCTCAGGCTCAATTGACATCATTGTCATCGACTCGGTGGCTGCCCTTACCCCTAAAGCTGAAATTGAAGGCGATATGGGCGATAGCAAGATGGGCCTTCAAGCCCGACTGATGTCGCAAGCGTTGCGTAAGCTCACTGCCACCATCAGCAAAACCAACACCTGCTGTATTTTCATCAACCAGCTACGCGACAAAATTGGCGTAATGTTTGGCAACCCTGAAACCACCACCGGTGGGAATGCCCTCAAGTTCTACGCTTCGGTTCGTGTTGATATCCGTAAGCTGAACCAGCTTAAGGATGGAGAGGAATCGACCGGTAACCGCGTTAGGGTTAAAATTGTTAAGAACAAGGTTGCGCCCCCATTCCGCAAAGCCGAGTTCGATATTATTTTTGGTGAGGGAATATCCAAAACAGGTGAAATCATTGACCTTGGCGTTGAACTGAATATCATCAAGAAAAGCGGTTCATGGTTCAGCTATGGCGAAACTAAACTTGGTCAAGGCCGCGATGCTGTTCGCCAGCTCCTGCTCGATAATCCAGAACTATCAAACGAGATTGAAGCAAAAATCAGGGAAACGCTCAAAGCGCAGTAAAACAAAACATTAACCACACGATACTGCCTTAAAAAGATAAAGGGCAACCGTTTTGAACCTATCTCAGCATTGCGTTCAATACTTAGCCTGAACAAAAAAATCTTTTTGAGGCAGTTTTCTTTTATTATTGCATAAAATCACAATTTACCCAACACCTTTAGGTTTGAATCGAAAAATTACTTACATTTATTTTTTGATTACAAACAGTTTACAACATGAAGAAGATTGTAACTATCAGCGCATTGCTGCTTATAATCCTTAGCTCCTGCGATACCATTCTTAACCGCCACCTCATCAAAGGCAGCGATAAACGCAAAGAGGTTCATGCCCAATTCGAGGAAAGGGTCAAGCTAATTGCCACCTACGATTCATCCATTTTTAAAATAATCAACTCAGAACTTACCACTAAAGAGCGCGAGGGGTTTGAGTTTCTTTACGCATACATGCCACTAAGCGATTTAGCGATGCACTCACCAGAGTATGTTCTGAAGAACGTTCAGCTAGCGCTAAAAGCGGGGAAAGAATTTAAGTGGGCAAGGAAAGTGCCAGCTGATATATTCCTTCACTTTGTCCTACCTTACAGGGTTAACAACGAGTACACCGATAACGCCCGCGAGATTTTCTTTGAGGAGCTAAAGGAGCGCCTTCTGGGCCTCGATACATACCAGGCTGCGCTTGAGGTTAATTACTGGTGTCACGAAAAGGTTACCTACCAATCGACCGATGAGCGCACATGTGGGCCCCTAACAGCCGTTCGTTCAGCCTTTGGCCGCTGTGGCGAGGAATCGACATTTGCAGTAGCAGCCTATCGTTCAGTAGGCATACCAGCACGTCAGGTCTACACACCCCGTTGGGCTCACACCGACGACAATCACGCCTGGGTGGAGATATGGGTCGATGGTAAATGGCACTTCTTAGGCGCATGCGAACCTGAGCCTGAACTTGACCGTGGATGGTTTGCAGGACCTGCCAAACGAGCCATGATGACACGTACTTTTGTTTTTGGCAAATACAATGGCCCTGAGGAACAACTTAAACAAACCAACTATTACACTGAGATTAACCTTATGCCTAACTATGCCCCTACCCGTAAACTCACCGTTACCGTAACCGATAGCACCGGAAACCCGGTTGAGGGCGCAAAGGTTGAATACCAGCTTTACAACTACGCCGAGTTTTACCCCATAGCCACCCTGCAAACCAATGCAAAAGGCTTTTGTACTTTGACCACAGGGTTTGGCGACTTGATGGTTTGGGCACAAAAGGATAACACCTATGCCTTTTCCAAGGCCGACAGAAACCAAAACGATATCTACCTGACACTCAAAAAGGAAATTCCTTTTACAAACCTTTCATTAACCCTTACCCCACCCGACGAACAAACTATTCCACCATACGATGAAAGTACAGCCGATGAACACAACCGCAGGGTTAAACAGGGGAATGAAATTCGTAGTAATTTCATAAGCACCTTTATTGACTCGGCTTCAGCAGCCAATTTGGCCATGGAAAAGGGTATCAGCATTGATGAAACATGGAAATGGCTTTCAAAAAGCCGCGGCAACTGGAATGAGATTTACAACTACATAAAGAACTTGGACACTAAAGACATCTCAGTTGGAGTGGCCTTGATTTCAACTCTTCGGGAAAAGGATTTACGCGATATTACCACCGATGTACTTTTCGACCACCTTTCACGAATCGATTCTTTCCCTGCCCTGCTTGAAAGCCGCATGGTTAAAGAGTTTGACAGCTACATTCTTTCGCCCCGGATTGGCCGAGAATTTATTACACCCTGGCGCAGTTTCTTGCAGGATGCCTTTACCTTTGAGGAGATTGGTTTTTTCCGAAACAATCCTCAAAACATTGCCCAATGGATTAAAGAGTTTGTAACACTTGACACCGAAAGCAATTACTACCGTGTGCCGTTAAGCCCTGAAAGCGTTTACCGGATTCGCCGCGCCGATGAATATTCCATGGCTATTTTCTTTGTAGCAGCATGTCGCAGTTTTGGAATAGCTGCCCGATTGGAGCCAGCATCAAAAAAACCTCAGTACTTCATGAAAGGGAAGTGGATTGATGTAAATATCGCCGATGTAAAAGAGACACAGGCCACAACACCAACCGGGATGCTAATTATCAACCTCGATAAAAACTCGGCTGTTGAACAGCCAAAGTACTACACACACTTCACCATTGCACGGTTCGAAAAGGGAAAGTACTCAACCCTTGATTATGAGGAAAGTCCTTTATTCAACAAATTCCCTGCAGCACTTGAACTCCCAGAGGGTTATTACCGGATAGTAACCGGTAACAGGCATAAATCGGGAGCAGTTAACTGCAATGTTTACTACGTCAGGGTTGAAAGTGGCAAAAAGATACAATTTACACTAACCATCCCATCAACCCAAACCGAGAAAATGGTTTTGGGAACCATTACCACCGATATCACCATACCTTTTATCCAGAACCCCCAAACAATTGAACAGATTACCAAGGATAAACCAGCAATAGTTGCCATTATCGACCCGCTTGCTGAACCTACAAAGCATTTGCTTCGCGATATCAGCAGCCTATGTAGCGAGTTTAGTGGCATAGGAAATAGTATTGCCCTTATTCTGGCAAGTGGCAAATCGGCAAAAACCGATTTGACATCCATTTTCGATGGAAAGCCCTACCCCAATACCATTACCCTCGGGAACGATATAAATGGTCAATTTGAGGCTAAGGTAGGGCAGGCAGTTGGCAAACAGCTGGAATACCCTGTTGTTCTTGTTGTGAACAACAACGGAGAGATAGTATATCATTCATCGGGTTATAGCATAAACCTTGGCGAACAGCTACTTTCAGCACTAAAGCAGTAAACGATGTTTACCCTTGAGGTTTGCGCCAACTCTGTAGAGAGTGCCATTAACGCTCAAAAAGGCGGAGCAAATCGAATAGAACTCTGTGAGAACCTTTACGTTGGGGGTACCACCCCATCGTTTGGATGCATTGCCGAAACCCTTAACCAGCTAAATATTCCGGTTCACGTTCTTATTCGTCCCCGCCCCGGCGACTTTGTGTACTCCGATATGGAATTCCGTCAAATGCTCCGCGATATTGAGGCATGCAAAAAACTTGGGGTAAAAGGGGTTGTTAGCGGTATACTCCGGGCGAATGGTACTCTTGATAAGGAAAGAACTAAAGAACTGGTTTGGGCAGCCAAACCAATGACCTTTACCTTTCACCGCGCCTTCGACATAATGCCCGAACCTTTCAAAGCACTAAATGAAATTATCGAATGTGGATGCAATTTCCTACTAACGTCAGGGCAAAAAAACAAGGCTGTTGATGGTTTAGACCTGATAAGGCAGTTAATTGCCGAGGGAGGTAACAAAATAGCCCTAATTGCCGGAGGAGGGATTAATCACAGCAATATCTTAGAGCTAGCACAGAATGGTGTAAACCAGTTCCATATGAGCGGCAGCGAAATTGTAGCCCGGTACAATACCAACCATACCGGACTTTCATTTGTTTCGGCATTGCTTCCGGAAAATACCGTTCAGCAAACCAATGCCGAAACCATTGCCAGCACTGTGGCAAAACTAAAACAATACTTCAACAAAAAGTAAATACTAACCAATGACTAGAGAAGAACTTGTAAAGCATGCAAAACTATTCCAGCGAGAGGAAATTACAGGCTACCAGGTTTATAAGAATCTGGCTAAATCAACAAACGACAAAAACAATAAAACTGTTTTAGCAAAAATTGCTGGTGAGGAACTTAAGCACTACAATATTTTCAAACAGATATCGGGGGTTGATGTTGCCCCTCAAAAAACTGTAGTATGGTTTTTCACCATTTGCGGGAAAATACTTGGGCTTACATTCGCCTTAAGGCTTATGGAGCGACAGGAGGCAAAAATTCAGGATGTTTACGAACGAGTAATACCCTACATGCCCGAAGCCGAAGCCGTAAAAAAATCCGAAGAGGAACATGAAGACCAGCTAATTGCATTAATTCAGGAAGAGAGACTTGATTATGCTGGCTCAATGGTTCTTGGGCTAAACGATGCGCTGGTTGAACTAACCGGCGCTTTAGCTGGCTTTAGCCTTGCCATGCAAAACACCCGACTCATTGCAGTTGCCGGACTTATTACGGGTATTGCCGCTTCGCTCTCAATGGCAGCATCGCAGTACCTTTCCGTTAAAACTGAAAATGATGACCGACACGCGGGTAAATCGGCAATTTATACTGGTTTGGCTTATATATTTACCGTTGCAATACTGATTAGCCCTTTTCTACTGCTCACAAGCTACATGCTAGCCCTAGCAACAACACTTCTGCTTGCAATAGCCATCATTTTCGCCTTCAACTTCTACATTGCAGTAGCTAAAAACCTCAACTTTAAGCATAGGTTCCTTGAAATGGTTGTTATTAGCTTAGGAGTTTCAGCGCTAACCTTTGGTATAGGCTTGCTGGTTCGAAACTACCTGGGAATTCCTATTGACTGAATTAAACAAAAATTGATATGGAACCAAGAAATTACAAGTTCATTTCGCCTTTCGAGTTAAATGAAAACACCTTCGACCTGCTCGACAATCAATGGATGCTAATACTTGCTGGCAGCAAGGATAAACATAACAGCATGACAGCCTCGTGGGGAGGATTTGGAATACTATGGAATAAACCGGTGGCATTTGTATTCATACGCCCTCAGCGCTACACATTGCAGTTTGTGGAGCAAAACGATTACTTTACCCTCAACTTTTTTGAAGAGAAATGGCGTTCGGCACTGGAGCTATGTGGCAGCAAATCGGGTCGCGATATCGATAAAACTAAGGCAGCGGGATTAACCATTGCCGAATCGCTTAAGGCCATAGCCTTTCAGGAGGCCCGACTGGTGATTGAATGCCGAAAACTTTATATCGATGATATCAAACCCGAGAACTTTCTCGATAAGGAAATCATCAGTAAGCACTACCCTAAAAGCGATTTCCATAGGCTATTTATCGCTGAAATCACATCGGTATTCAAAAAAGAGGGTTGATGGCTTAAAGGAAATGTAACAATACAGCAGCGAGTAATAGCTTGAATCAAAAGACTCCTTACTCATTGGATTCATCGTCGGCATCAGGCTCAAAGCTATCCCAATCAAAGCCCCCGAAACCGGAATCGAATAGTTCATCAATCTCGCGACGTTCCTTTTTTGTGGGGCGGCCTGTTCCGCGTTCGCGGTGTATGTTGAATGCCATGAACGATGGGTCAAGTTTCTGTAACTCCTCGGGAGGAGTTAAGTTTTCCATATACGATTCAACCAACTTGGCGCCAAGCCGGTTTTTGGGTAGGTCTTTCACCCTGAATGTATAGGTCACCGGGGGTTTTCGAACCTTTAATGTATCACCTACATTAATATCCTGCGAGGGTTTTACCTCAATCCCATTACGGGTTACCCGACCTTTGCGGCAATACTCGGTAGCAAGGGTTCTTGTTTTAAATACCCTCACAAACCACAACCACTTATCAACCCTCATGGTCGGCATTCTATCGGCTATTGTAAAGGTTCATGGAGCGTTCAATACCAATTGTGCCAAAGGCAAGCACAGCCTCGCCGGCCAACGTTAGCCGTTCGGGCAGTACCTTCAGCTCCTCATCGGTCCACTCACCCAAAACGTAATCGACCTGGCGGCCACGACTAAATCCATTACCAATTCCAAAACGAAGACGGGCATAATCCTGTGTGCCCAGCACGTCGTTTATATTCCTCAACCCGTTATGGCCACCGTCGCTACCTTTAGGTCTTAACCTTATTGCGCCAAGGGGTAAGGCAATATCGTCAACTACCACCAAGAGGTTTTCCAATGGGATATTTTCCTTTTGCAACCAGTAGTTTACCGCTTTACCGCTAAGGTTCATGTAGGTTGAGGGTTTAAGGAGTACAAATGTCCGCCCTTTGTGCTTGAGCTGAGCAACAAAGCCGTAGCGGGCATCGGCAAAAGTAATGTTGGACGCCTTAGCAAGAGCGTCCAACACCATAAATCCTACATTATGTCGGGTGTTGGAATACTCACTTCCAATATTCCCTAACCCGGTAATTAAATACTTCAATTCTGAACTACTTATTTAGCTTGTTCCTGCTGAGCTTCGCGAGCAGCACGGGTCGATTTAATGGTAGCAATTACCATGCTCTTAGGCTCAACCACAGTAAACTTATCAAAACTTAGTTCAGCTACCATAATGCTCTTGCCAATTCCAAGATGGGTAACATCAATGGAGATGGCATCGGGCAGGTCCTTAGCTAAACCTTTTACCCTAATTTTGCGCACTACCTGCAAAAGTTTTCCACCAGCCTTAACACCCTCAGCCTGTCCAACCAGGTTAACTGGTAAACCAATGGTTATAGGTTTGTTCTCCGAAACCTTAAGGAAGTCAACGTGTAGAATCTTATCGGTAACAGGATGGTACTGAACCTCTTTAATAATAGCATCGTGCATTTTACCATCAACGTTAAGCTTTACAAGGTAAACAATAGGTGTGTAAATCACCTTCTTGAGTTCCTTCTCGCCTAACGAAATCATAATGTTCTCACCAGCACCGTAAATAACGGCGGGTACAAGCTCCGACTTGCGGCTGTGCTTAGCAGCTTTTTTACCGGTTTCGGTTCTAGGGGCTGCTGAAAGTTCAATTGTTTTCATTTACTCTTGATAATTTTTGTTATTACTTAGGTACTACTCAGGGCTGTCCCTCAATTGCATAACCAGCCCCCCATCGTACCCTATCATGAGGGAAATGGGCTGCAAAGATAGTAAAAAAAATATTTAAAACTAAATGATGAACTTTTCGCTGATTGACTGGTAGTTGTAAACCTTATTGATAACGTCGGCAAAAAGCTCAGCAACCGAAAGCACCTTAATTTTGGAAGTATCCTTATCGGTACGCAGGGGTATGGTATCGGTAACAACCAGTTCGGTAAGCTTTGAGTCGCGAATGCGCTCATAGGCAGAGCCTGAAAGAACGGGATGCGTAGCAAAAGCTCGTACCGATGCCGCCCCTTTACCCATCATCAAATCGGCAGCCATGGTAAGGGTACCGGCGGTATCCACCATATCGTCCAGAATAATTACATGCTTACCCTCAATATCGCCAATAACAGTCATCTCACCTACCTGGTTTGCTTTCTCGCGGTTCTTGTGGCAAACAGCCAGCGATGAGTTTAGGAATCGAGAGTATGCGTTGGCTCGCTTTGCTCCACCCATATCGGGAGCTGCAATCGCAATGTTTTCCAAATTAAGACTCTTGATATAGGGGACAAATATTGATGACGCGTAAAGATGATCAACCGGCACATCGAAAAAGCCCTGAATCTGGTCGGCATGTAGGTCCATGGTCATTACACGATCGGCACCTGCTGCAACGAGCATATTGGCAACCAACTTTGCGCCAATGGCAACACGGGGTTTATCCTTACGATCCTGCCTTGCCCAACCAAAGTAAGGCATCACAGCCACCACCTTATACGCTGAGGCTCTATGAGCAGCATCAATCATCAGTAGCAACTCAAAAAGATTATCAACCGGTGGAAAGGTTGACTGAATGATAAAAACAGTACATCCCCTAACCGACTCATCGAATGAGGGTTGAAACTCACCATCGCTAAAAACGGTTAGGGTTGATTTTCCGAGTGGAATTCCAAAACTTTGAGCTATTCTTTCGGCAAGATAACGCGAGCTACGTCCGGTGAAGAACTTTATTTGGTGCTTGCTGTGCATTTTAGGATTTTTTTCCGTTAATGCTCGCAAATTTACAAATTTTATAGCTCATGTTCTACACCTGGCAATGAGTTATTTTTGCTTCCCGAAAAACCGAATCAATGTAATTAAGCACATCCTCACGTCCTGTGCGAGTTACACACGATGTTGTAAAAATTGGAGGTAGTTCCTCCCACGATTCATGTAGCACTTTTTTGTGCAGCTCAATGTTCTGCTCAAGCACCATGCTGGAAACCTTATCGGTTTTGGTGAAAACAAGGGCAAATGGAACCTGGTTAACTCCAAGCCAATTAATAAACTGGATGTCGATATCCTGAGGTTCAAGGCGGGAATCGATAAGAACAAAAAGCAGGTGCATATTCTCCCGCTTGAGTATGTAGTTAAGCACTATATCCGAGAACTTTTCGCGCTCACCCTTCGATACCTTAGCATAGCCATAACCTGGCAAATCGACCAGGTGCCATGAGTCGTTTATGAGGTAATAGTTGATGAGTTGTGTTTTGCCCGGTGTTTGCGAAACTTTAGCCAAGGCCTTGGTGCAGGTGAGCATGTTAATGAGCGACGATTTACCCACATTGGAACGACCGATAAATGCGTACTCAGGCAAATCGGTTTTTGGGCACTTTTGCACACTAGGATAACTAGCCACAAACTTAGCTGTTCGAATCACCATAGCTTAAAATTTTAGTTAAACAATTTGTCCCAGATCGGTTTCAAAGATACAACCCATCGGAAAGAAAATCAACTTTTTGTGAATAAAAAAAATTGTTTTAAAGTTTATATGGTAAATCATCAACTTTATTTATCATTAACATATTTTAACATTCTGAATCATGTTATAAAACATATTAATAAATTTGGCGCATTGATGCGGGGGGGGGGTAAATTTGCAACACAATACTACAATAATAATGTAAATGATTTGCATTATAGTATAATGTTTGCCAGATATTGATAAACAAAAGAATAATAAAAGAACATCACTTCAAATATTGTCATGTAAATCTATCTATTTACTAGAAATCTTTGATACGTATTCTCTTTTTAAGCAAAAACCTTGATAGGAATTTAAAAAACATTGAATATATGACAGAATTAAAAAGAGTTTTTCCTGGATTTGTTATACAAAATTCTGTAGAGGGTTATTTACATTCCATCTCGAAAAGAAGCAAAAAAATCTATTGGTTAATCATAATGATAATAATAGGAACTCTAGCATCTATGCCATTTATTTTGGTAGACGTTACTATTCGAACATCAGGATTGATTAAGCCAAGCATTGAAAAGCAGAATATTGTCTTACCATATGGGGGTAAGGTCATTTACACTAAACTAAAAAATAATTTAAGGGTAAGTGCAGGCGATACAATCCTAGTAATAGACACCATACCCATTAGTTCTAAAATTAAAACTTTAGAGTTTAATCTTGGTGAGTTAAAATCATATCAGAACGATTTGGGTTTACTTATTGAGCATAATTTTTTACTACAAAAGTTCAATCCAAAGAGTTTGGTAACTTCCAAATATATGCTTGAGGTAAGTAGTTTTCAGCGTCAAATATCAACACAAAGTAATCGGATTGAAAAGTTGAAAAAAGAACATAGCCGAAACACCCTTTTATACAAGCAAAAAATAATTGCCGAGGTCGATTATGAAACAAGTAAGTACAACTTGGACAATGAGATTTTACTTCGAAATCAATTTATAAGCCAGCAGTTAGCCAGCTGGCAAGCAAGCCTAGCCGAGATTACCAACCAAATTCCAAAGATTGAATCCGAAATAGAAACAGCATATAATGAACTTAGCAAGCATTTTATTACGGCGACTTTGAGCGGAACTATTCAACAATGTAATGAGTTGCAAGTAGGTAGTATTATTTATGCCAATCAAATAATTGCAGAGTTGTCGCCCGATTGCGAGTTAATTGCAGTTTGCTATGTGCAACCCAGCGACATCGGTTTTATACGGGTTAATCAGGATGTGAAAATACAGGTGGATGCTTTCAATTATAACCAATGGGGTTTGCTGCCTGCAACCATAAAGGAGGTTTCTGATGATATAGTAAGTGATGGGCAGAATAATATGTACTTTATTGTTAAGTGCAAATTATCAAAAAACTATTTAACACTTCAAAACGGTTTTAAAGGATACATAAAAAAGGGTATGACAATATCATCAAGAATAATAGTAACAGAGCGTAGTGTATATGATTTACTTTTTGATAAAGTTGATAGATGGTTTAATCCATACACTGAAATGAAATAGCGGAAATGAGAGTAAAACAAAGAGATATTACTGATTGTGGTGCAGCCTGTTTGGCTTCAGTTGCAGCGCATTATAAGTTGAATTTACCTATAGCAAAAATTCGTCAGTTCGCTGGTACCGATAGAAAAGGCACCAATGTTTTAGGAATGATAGAGGCGGCTCAAAAAATGGGTTTCCATGCAAAAGGCGTTAGAGGCGATTTCGATAGCCTTTTCAAGATACCAAAACCTTCAATCGCACATGTGGTTGTTAAAGAAGTTCTACAACATTTTGTTGTAATAACTAAAACAACCAAAAAATACATTGAAGTAATGGATCCCGGCGATGGTAGGTTCCATAAAATACCGCACGAAGAATTCAAAAAGTCATGGACAGGTGTATTAATCCTTCTTGTGCCAGGTGAAACATTTAAACCCAAATCCGAAAAAGTTTCATCATCTTTTAGATTCTGGAATCTTATAAAGCCTTACAAGGGCGTATTAACCCAAGCAATTATTGGAGCAGTTCTATATGCGGTTTTGGGCTTATCAACTTCAATTTATGTGGGGAAAATAGTTGATTATGCTATTCCAAGTAACAATGCAAATTTACTGAATCTTTTAGGGATTGCAATGCTAATAATAATTGGGGTAAGGTTCTTGCTAAACATATTCCAGTCGGTTTTTGTTTTAAAAATTGGGCAGAGGATAGATGCTACGCTAATTCTGGGATACTACCAGCATTTGCTAAGGCTGCCTCAGTCCTTTTTCGACACAATGAGAGTTGGCGAAATAATATCAAGAATTAATGATGCAGTGAAAATTCGGTTATTTGTGAACGAGGTAACCGTTAATCTAATTGTAAACGTTTTAATTCTAATTGCATCGTTTATGCTGATGTTCACATTTTACTGGAAGTTGGCTGTAATTATGCTTTTAGTAATGCCGCTATATATCATTACCTATATGATAATTAATAGGCTAAACCGTAAGGTACAAAGGAGCATTATGGAAAATTCAGCAGAGTTAGAATCGCACTTGGTTGAATCCCTAAATTCTATATCAACTATAAAGAGGTTTGGGCTTGAAGGTTACTCCAACTTAAAAACCGAAATGCGATTTGTTAATTTGCTAAAACCATTATATAAATCCGGAATTAACTCAATATATTCCAACAATGTTTCAGGTTTAATATCACAGGTAATTACCATTGTTCTGCTTTGGGTTGGTGCTGGTTTTGTTCTAGAAAGCACAATTACCCCTGGCGAACTTCTTTCATTTTACTCCTTAATAGGCTATCTTACTTCTCCAGTAACCAGTATTATTGGTTTTAATAAAACTTACCAAGATGCTAAAATTGCATCGGATAGGTTGTTCGAAATTTTTGACTTAGAAGTGGAGGATGAAAAAAACAAAATAGAATTCACCGCTGAGCACGTTGGCGATATTACCTTTAAAAATGTTGATTTCCGCTACGGAACAAGGGTGGAGGTTTTTAAGGCGTTAAACCTGCATATACCAAAGGGAAAAGTTACCGCTGTAGTTGGCGAGAGTGGTTCAGGGAAAACTACCCTAACATCGCTGTTGCAGAATATATATCCATTACAAAGCGGAAATATTTACATAGGAAAGTTTGATTTACGGTACTTTACCAACGAATCGTTACGCGATGCAGTGGTGGCTGTACCGCAAAATATCGACTTATTTGCAGGAACAATAGTTGAGAATATTGCAGTGGGGGAGTTTAACCCAAACATTCAGAGGATTATTGAGATTTGCACCCAGCTAGGTATGATTGAGTTTATAGAGAGCCTACCCAATAGGTTTAATACCTACATTGGCGAGCACGGTACATCATTGTCGGGCGGGCAAAAGCAGCGCATTGCCATTGCCCGTGCACTATATAAAAATCCTGAGATACTAATACTCGACGAAGCAACCTCATCGCTGGACTCCATTGCCGAAAGTTTTGTGCAGCATACCGTTGAGTTGATGAGGCAAAAAGGGAAAACCGTAATTGTTATTGCCCATAGGCTATCAACCATTGCTATGGCCGATAATATTATAGTTCTTGACAATGGCAAGGTCGTAGAGCAAGGAGTATTTAAGGAACTAATACATAGTAATGGGCAGTTTTGCCGCATGTGGCAACATCAAACAGTTGAAAAACATATAATTGAAAATTAAAAAAGTTATGAAATTTTTTGAGTACTTAGTGCGTATCGAAAAAATGCACTGCTTAATTAAGGAACAGCGAACCGGCACTCCTGATGAGTTTGCTGCAAAACTAGGAATAAGTCGAACAAGGCTTTACGAAGTTATTGATGAGTTAAAATCGCGAGGAGCTCCAATTGTGTACTCTAAGTCACGTGAAACTTTTTTCTATGAGTACTCTTTTGATATATCGTTGAAATGCACCATGAAACCCCTTAGCCGAAAAGAATTAGTTGAAAAAAATGGGGGCGCTTCACTTCCGTTCCTGTTTTCCGGACGGAACGCACCTAACTTTGCAACTGTAACGTTACAAAAACACAACCAAATTTGGATGGCAAAATTACTAACCTTTTAAAACTAAATTAAAATGGAACAACTATCTTTGAACAAATTTGGCGTACAACAATTAAATGCCAAAGAAATTGTTGAGATTGAAGGGGGTAACCCTTTGTTGTGGTTATTAGCAGGAGTTATTGTAAGCGAACTTCTGGACAGGAACGCACCTGCAGATTTTTGGGAAGGATGGAATGATGCTAAACAAAATAAAAAATAAATAGGTATGAACACACAAAAGAACCCCACATTGCAAAAAATTAAAGCAAGAGAAATGCAGTATTTGGAACCACTTAATGCTACAGATATGTTAAACATTAATGGTGGGACATGGTTATCATACTGGCTTGGTTATATATTATCTTCAATAGATAACAATGTACCAAATGAAGATCAAACCAGATATGGAGGTGCATATTTAGAAACGATAAGTGGTCGAAGTTCAATTATGTAATTTTTTTCATTTCAGATAATTTTTCATTATTTTTGAAAAATTATCTGATTTTATAAACCAAAACCCACATTGTAAATGAAAAATAAATCACTTCAAATTATCATCATATGCCTGCTAATAGTAGCAATAATATTTTGGCAAATATATTTTTACGAAAGAAATTTTTACTCCGTAATATTTTTCTTCATTACTATGTTAATTTACTTAGGCGTGTCGCTGTTTAACGCAAAGAGAGCCCTCTCCTCTGTAGTTTTTGTTGCAATTGGCATAGTCATTAGTATTCTGTTAAGACGGAATTTTGATATTAACGAGTTATCGTGGTCTTTATTGGCATTATCATTAGGCGTATTGGTTTCATATTTATCATATAAGAGCGTAAATCGATAAAATAAAAACTGAAAATGCCACGTTAAGTCACTGCTGTAAAAAAATAAAAAGGAACGAACCCTCGCTCGGCGAAGTTTAGAGTAGCGTAACTTCGACGAGCATGGGCACATATGAGTTTACTACACTACTAGGAATAAGTCGAACAAGGCTTTACGAAGTTATTGATGAGTTAAAATCGAATGGTGCGCCAATTGCATACTCCAAGACAAGCACAACCTTTTATTACGAGTACCCTTTCGATATTTCGTTGGGTTGTACCATGAAACCCCTTAGCCAAAAAGAATTAGTTGAAAAAAATGGGGGTGTTTCACTTCCGTTCTTGTTTTCCGTACGGAACACTCCTAATTTTGCAACTGTAACGTTACACTGCTAACCTCGGCAGGATAAAGAAAGAGGGTTTGATTTTTTAACAATAAAAAGTATTTTTGCTATGGTTAATATAGAATGTTATGGTGTTCAGGAATTGAGCACGGTTGAAAAAAATAGTACAGAAGGTGGCAATATTTGGGTTTTCTTTGCGGGAGCAATAGTTGGTGGCATTGTTTATGATGCTGCAAAAGCGGCGTATATTGCAGCAGTAGAAGGATACATTAATGCTTCTGCTAATGGGACATATGAAGGTATGCCAAGTCCAAGTTTTAGACATTAAGTATAATTAATAATAATGCTGTGAGTTTTATATATCACAGCATTATTTAAATTTATGTACTATGAAATTTTTAATAGTGGAGCCAATTGAAGATAAAAGCTTAGTTCAAAAAAATGAGGGATGGATTTTATCAGAAAAAATTGAAACTGGCAAGGGGTTATATGCGGCCGGAATTGTCTTAGGGATTATTTTAGCAGGTATCTTTTCTTTTATCATTAAAACAACAACCTTATGTAAGACACTTGATTTTTACGTATATAAAAAAATTATTTTGTTTCTTCTTGTAATACCTTTACATGAAATTTCTCATATAATATTTTTTCCATCCTTAAACAATACTGTTATAGGTTTTTCATGGAAAAAAGGTGTATTCTATGTGTCTTCAAGTGAAATTTTTAGCAAAAAAAGACTTTTAATTACAATAATTTTGCCATTCTTGCTTTTAACGATAATCCCATACTTTTTCCTTTATTTTATTAATAGTGAAACTATTGCTTATATTTCATTGTATAATCTTATAGGCTCAGGTATAGATTTAATTACTTTTTTTAAAATATTAAGTATAACAGAAGGTAATCAATTTAGATATAATGGTACTAATCTTTATTTTAGAAAGGTTTCAAAGGAATAACTTTACAATATCTGAACCCTTACAATATAAATTGTGCTAAACGTTAAACACAGAATCATAGAGCAGAGTTTTATTGTTAAGTAATTTTAGCATCCAGTTATAATCAAATTAACTATTTTGTACCCCCTACTATTTCATACATAATTAGTCGGCCCATATTTACACATTAACATATTGACTGTTAATAATATAATAGGTGTTTTTCGGTAAAATATTTGCAAGATTTAGTAAATTTGACTCATAAACCTTGCAATACTTTTTAATATGGCACAAAAGGGAAAAGATCAAAGTCAGGGGAGCTTGTTTTTCTCGTCAAGGGATACCCTAAACCCCAAACACCCCCTATTTTTACTGGCCAACCAGATCCAGTGGGATACTTTCGAGAAGGCCTTCAGAGGGCTGTACTGTGCGGATAATGGGCGACCAGCCAAACCCATTCGCTTAATGGTGGGCCTTCTCATCCTGAAGCATGTATGCAACCTGTCGGATTAGTCGGTGGTGGGGCAATGGAGCGAAAACAGCTATTTCCAATACTTTACGGGCGAGAATTCATTTGTACCGACAGTGCCATGTGAAGCCTCTGAGCTAGTGCATTTTAGAAAGCGGATAGGCGAAAGCGGGGTGGAGCTGATTTTAAAGGAGAGCATTCGGGTCAACGGTAAGGATTCCCTGGACTCAAACGTAAACGTGGACACCACCGTTCAGGAGAAAAACATCACATTCCCCACGGATGCGAAGCTGCACAGGAAGATCATACAGAAATGCAAGGCCATTGCCCAGAAGGAGGGTATTGAGTTACGGCAGAGCTACAGCAGGACACTCAAAAAGCTAGGCCAGGCGCAACGGTTCAGGAACCACCCCCGGAACAGATCGAAGGCGCAGAAAGCCGATAGGAAGGTGAGGACGATAGCCGGTCGCCTGGTGCGGGAGCTGGAACGGAAACTTACACCCAACAGCAGGTATCAAGCAGATTTACAGCTATTTTCGCAGGTTTTGATGCAACGGAAGGACAGTAAGAAAAAGGTTTACTCCATCCATGAGCCCGAGGTGGTGTGCATTTCCAAGGGGAAGGAGCACAAGAAGTATGAGTTTGGCAACAAGGCATCGTTTGCAAAGACCGACAGCGGGGTTATAGTGGGGGCGCTAGGGTTCAGGGACCAGTACGATGGGCATACGCTAAAGCCAACGCTTGAGCAGGTAGAACGGCTAACGGGAAGAATGCCGCAAAGGGTGAAGGTAGACAGGGGGTACAAGTGCTGTAAACAGCTAGGGGATACGGAGGTTCTAATTCCGTCAACCCCATGCAGGTCAGCGAGTTACTACCAGCGCAGAAAGCTAAGCGAAAGGCACAAGAAACGTGCCGGGATTGAGCCCATCATAGGACACCTGAAGGCCGATCATCGCCTCAGCCGCAACTTTTACAAGGGGGTATTAGGCGATAACATCAATATCATGCTGGCAGCCGCAGCATTTAACTTCAAAAGGGTTATGAACAGGTGGAAGAAAAAAATTTCCCATTTCTTCCAAACACTATTTTTCTTTTTACATGCACTCCTTTCCCCTTTCCATGTTTTTCTATTCTCAAGAAAAAATTTAAATCCGACTTTTTAAGGGGCGACTAGTTAAGGAACAGCGAACCAGCACTCCTGATGAGTTTGCTACAAAACTAGGAATAAGTCGAACAAGGCTTTACGAAGTTATTGATGAGTTAAAATCGAATGGTGCGCCAATTGCATACTCCAAGACAAGCACAACCTTTTATTACGAGTACCCTTTCGATATTTCGTTGGGTTGTACCATGAAACCCCTAAGCCAAAAAGAATTAGTTGAAAAAAATGGGGGTGTTTCACTTCCGTTCTTGTTTTCCGTACGGAACACTCCTAATTTTGCAACTGTAACGTTACACTGCTAACCTCGGCAGGATAAAGAAAGAGGGTTTGCCATTTTTAAACACTATTAATTTCTATTAATATGGAACAAACAAAAATTACTGAATTATCCCAAGTCGAAAAAAAGGATATAAATGGGGGTAATGTACCTGTGTCTTGGTATATGGATAGCAGTTCAATTTCAGCAAATGCTAAAGTAATTGATGCATACGGTTCTTTTTGGGGTGGCTTTATTGCTGGTCTTTTTGGTTTCTAACGTAATTTTTTTACCATGAAAAATCTAACTAAAGAAGAACTTATTGAAATAACTGGCGGCAATGAAAAGACTTATAACTTAGGTCATGAAATTGGTGTTGGTATAAGAAAAGGGTTAGAAGCTATTGGTATTTTCCTTCTCTTTTGGTAAAACAAAATGGTATCCCATCAAGGAATACCATTTTTATTAATTTTGTCATAATTTTATTATTATGTCCCATTTTATTGAATTTTTAAAAAAACCATACATTGTAAACAAACAAAATAAAATAGATTGGAAATATTTTTTTACTTTATTATTTTCCTACTATTTAATATTGTTGCCAGTGGGGGTTTTTATTAAAATCATAAATTCTATTTTTAATATAACCCAAAAACAGGTGAATTTAGAATTATTTCCCAAAATAGTGCTTGCATTGTTTATAGTCCCTATTATTGAAGAATTACTTTTTAGATTAATATTAATAATAAATAAAAGAAATTTAATTATTTTTTCATCTATCACACTTATTTTGAGCACTTACAATCTGTTAAAGTCAAACTATTATTTCAGTATAATATTATTTACTTTATCAATATTAGCAGTGTTATTTTTATCAAGATCATTTGAAATAAGAAGTATAATTACAAAATATTATTCAATTTACTTCTATGCAATTGCAATAATTTTTGGTTTAATGCATTTCAAAAACTATAATGGTATCGATGGCTTTTTGTATTTATGGATACCATTTCTAGTGTTTCCACAAATTTTAATGGGCGCGTTTTTTGGTTATATTAGAATAAAATTCGGAATAATTTATTCCATCATATTTCACATGATCATTAATTTATTTGCTATTGGTACAATATAAATCAATAATATTTCAATGCAATTTGAGTAAGGGAATCACTATTAACTGACAAAAGTCGAGATTTTAAGTTTCACTCTCTTTAATGCTCAGTTTATGGGTTATTAATTTTTTTTAAATAGGTCCCCTGTCTAAATCAGGTTTAATCGGAGCAGACCGGGAGGTCCTCCAGCCTGTATTTTGTATATCCTGTTTGTGCTACGAAGTAGTTCGACCATATCGGTCATACTTTAGATGTATTCTTATCGATGATGCCACAACGTAAAATGCCTTTTTTGGTGGCTTAATGGACATATTTCAGGCTTACATATTGTTTAACTCCAATAAATATCGAACTTTGGAGGATTTGAAAGCCTTGAATGAAAAATTTGCTTTTATTGCAAAGGTTCAAGTCGAAAACATAAAGAAGAGCTTTTAAATGAGTTTTATAAGGCATCAGTTCTTGGGATAGTCAATATTAATGGCTAACAGGTGCCAGCCTTCATGAACAATTCAGTCTATATGGGTATTCCTTACAGGCTACTCCCCAGACAAGCACGTTTATGCTTAGCAGATATTTAAATGTATGACTATTAACTATAAGTTTTTTTTGAAAATCACTAAAAATAAAATAGCCTGAATTTTGTCCATTTCGCCTACATCTGAACAACCCATTTCTGCAAGTCATTTTGCAAGTTAACTCTGTTCAGTTTGGCTTCGTTTGAGTTTCTGCTCTCCTTGTTTGCCAATTGATTGTAGGTCCATTTTGGTTCTATTCCCCTTGCTCGGAAGTTTTCAGCATAATAATCTTCATCGTATATAAATTTCCGTCTCAAACATTAGGAAATTCAACTCTAATTGAAATAATTTACATATACCCTAAACGGAAAACTTACCGATTGTAAAGTATGTGGGCAGAGTCCGCCACTTATGGATTAAAAAAATCGCAGATTTTGAGCGAGGGAAGAACTGTATATATACTAATCAATATCTTAAAATTTGTTTGAAACATTTTACCTGAATTGTTGTTTAAGCCAAAAATATGTCGTATGTTTACGACATAAATACAATGGTATGAATAAGTCAGAAGTTTTTGACGAGAAGCTGCAGGAATTGGCAAGGTTTGCCAGGGCCATTTCGCATCCAGCTCGGTTGGCAATACTCCAGTACCTTGCCGAAACCAGGACATGCATATCGGGCGATATTTCGCAGAACCTGCCGCTTAGCCGCACTACCGTTTCGCAGCATTTAAAGGAGCTAAAGGAACTAGGGCTCATACATGGCGAAATTGATGGACTACGGATAAACTACTGCCTCTGCTCGGAGAGCATACATAAATACCTCGATGAGTTTGACTCCTTTTTCGGTAAAGTAAGGAGCGCATCAGTAAATTGTGAGATTTAATCCATAAATAATTTAACTATGAAACTATCAGTAAAAGCAAAGGAAGAACTATTAAAGGTTTTAGAAACCATTGATGAAAACTCAAAGGGAATCCGTATATACAGCACGCAGGGATGCTGTGGCCCTTCAGTGCAAATGGATGTTGCAAGCGCACCACAGCCCGGCGAAACTGCCACTAGCATCGATGGTGTAGATTTCTACATTGAAGATTCATTAGCTGAAACCCTTGCCGAGGTTACCCTCGACCATAACGGGTTTGGATTCCTGATGAATGGCCTGAAAAAAAGCGGTAGTTGCTGCGGCTAAAAACAGAATGCCATGGAAGCCAATCCCTTTTCCGGTAATGGTTTTATGAGCGGAGGTTTTCTCAACCTAACCCCACGCGATGCTTACTACGAGGCTAAAACGGGGAAAGCCATAATTGTTGATGTTAGGGAAGAGAACCTTACAGGCTACAAACGCTTCGACGTACCCAAGGTTATCTACTTACCTTTAAGTGAGCTAAAGCAGAACCTAGGGTTACTTCCCACTGATTTCCCGCTAGTAATTGCCGACTCAACAGGGTTGCGAAGCCACGAAGCAATGGAAATACTTATTGCCAGAGGTTTCACATTAATTGCTAACCTTGCCGGCGGTATTGTTGAGTGGGAACGCGATGGGCTTCCATTAGTAATCAACAACAAGGAACGCCTCGATGGCTCCTGTATGTGTCAGCTAAGGCCAAGGTTTAAGTAAACTTTATATCAAAATGACAAGAATACTGATTTTATGCACAGGCAACAGCTGTCGAAGCCAGATGGCTGAAGGATTTCTGAAATCGTTCGATAAACAGCTAACCGTTGAATCGGCCGGAACAGAACCGGCCGCACAGGTAAACCCAAACGCCGTAAAGGTGATGGCCGAGGTGGGCATTGATATTAGCAAAAACAAACCCAAACTGGTTGACCAGTTTATTGGCCAGGAATGGGATTACGTGATTACGGTTTGCGATAATGCCAAGGAAACCTGTCCGGCATTCCTGGGTAAAGTAAAGCATAGGCTTCACATTGGTTTTGAGGATCCGGCCGAAGCAAAAGGAACACCTGAGGAGGTAATGGCGGTATTCCGAAAAGTTAGAGACGAGATTAAGGATAGGTTTAGTGAGTTTACTAAAACAATTTGATTCATGAAAAAACGTCTGAAGTTTCTGGACAGGTACTTAACCCTGTGGATTTTTTTGGCAATGGCCATAGGTGTACTAAGTGGCCACTTTTTCCCGGGAATAGCTGATTTTTGGGATTCATTGAAACCTTCGCCCGAAAGCACAACCAATATTCCCATTGCAATTGGACTAATACTAATGATGTATCCGCCCCTTGCTAAAGTAAAGTATGAGGAGCTTGGCGATGTTTTCCGAAATTACAGAATTCTTTCGCTTTCGCTTGTTCAGAATTGGCTCATAGGGCCAGTACTCATGTTTGCACTAGCAATAACTTTTTACAAGCTGTTCCCCAGCGAAACCAACCTGCAATACATGTACGGCATCATAATGATAGGGCTTGCACGTTGCATTGCTATGGTTATTGTTTGGAACGATTTGGCCAAAGGCGATACTGAGTATGCGGCTGGCTTGGTTGCTTTTAACTCTATCTTTCAGGTTCTCTTTTACTCAGTATACGCTTATGTATTTATAGCCATACTACCCGGCTGGTTTGGAATACCCACCAACAACTCTGTTGAACAAATTACCATTGGCCAAATAGCTGAAAGTGTTTTTATTTACCTTGGGATACCTTTCATTGCTGGTTTTATTACACGTTTTACCCTAGTTAGGTTAAAGGGCGATAATTGGTTTAACACCAAATTTATACCTAAAATAAGCCCATTAACTTTAATTGCGTTACTCTTTACGATTTTTGTAATGTTCTCCCTTAAAGGGGAATACATAGTAAAAATCCCCATGGATGTTGTGCTTATTGCTATTCCTCTGCTCGCATATTTCGTAATAATGTTCCTTGTATCCTTCTTCATGAGCCGAAAAGCAGGTGCCACGTACGAGCAAACCACCACTCTCTCCTTTACTGCTGCTAGCAACAATTTTGAGCTTGCCATAGCCGTTGCCATTGCTGTTTTTGGTATCAGTTCAGGCGAAGCCTTTGCTGCCGTAATTGGCCCACTGGTTGAAGTTCCTGTGATGATTGGACTTGTAAATGTTGCATTCTACTTCAAAAAAAGATTTTTTTAACCCACAAAAAGCTATATAAGGCCCGCTATATGGGCGGGCTTTTTTTATTTTTACTGTATGGAAATTGAGCGTAAATTTTTGGTTGATCTCCCTAAATGGGAGAAACTAGACAAACCAAACCCTATAAGAATTGTACAGGGTTATCTTAGCACAAACCCTGAGCAAACTATAAGGGTAAGAGTTTGGGCCGATAAAGCCTTTATGACCATTAAAGGCAAAGTTCAAGGGATATCCCGCGAGGAGATTGAGTTTGAAATACCTACCGGTAAGGCCAATGAACTGCTTACCAAGTTTTGTAAAGCAGTTATCAAAAAAAACAGATACCTAATTGTTCATAATAGCAAAACCTGGGAGGTTGATGTGTTTGAAGGCGAAAACGCTGGACTAGTACTTGCAGAGATTGAACTTGGCTCAGAGGACGAAAAATTTACGGTACCCCACTGGATAACCATTGAAGTAACCGACGATTATAGATATTACAATTCGTATCTATCTGAAAACCCATACTCTAGCTGGAAAAAATGATTGACCATGATAATCATTGAGATACCCGGTAGAAAAACTCTACGGATTGAGCACTTGGTGCTCGACTTTAACGGCACTCTTGCCATTGATGGCAAATTGATTGAAGGGGTAAGAGAACGCTTGCAGCAATTATCAACTCAGCTGATGGTTCATGTGATTACCGCCGATACCTTTGGTACTGCAACCCACGAACTAAGAGGTATTGACTGTAAAGTTAAGGTACTTGAAAAGGGGCGGCAGGACAAGCAGAAAAAAATCTACATAAATGAGCTTGGGAAAAATAAATGCGCCACTATTGGCAATGGTTACAACGATTGGCAAATGCTAAAGCATGCCGCCTTGAGTATTGCAACAATTCAAGCAGAAGGTGCTTCAACGCTTTCCCTGAAGCAGGCTTCAATTGTATGCTACAATGTAAACCACGCACTCGATCTTTTACTTAATCCCAACCGTTTGGTAGCTACTCTTAGAAGGTAAACGCAATTAATCAATCCAACTCCAGCATTTGTCAACCATTAGTCCTTTTCGGTAAAAAACACACCAAAAAGGAGCCTTAAATTTGTTAATAAACGTAAAAATACCATATATTACACGCATGAAAAACTAATAGGAGTTGGCATCGAAGGTTGCGTTACTTATTATTAATCAGATTCTTCCGGTTGATAAATTTGAAACAATACTGGAAGCAAAGGGTTATTCGTGCCTAACCTTGGATAGAATTTCCTCCGATATTGAGCTACCTATCTTTAATATTGCCATAGTAGGTCTGGACAATGAAAAAACGTACCTAAAACTAAAAGAGAAAACTGACGACTACGACGGGGTGATACTTTTCTTTTCCGGAAAACATTACAATGAAATTGCCAGCCAAATAGCAAAACTGCCTGAGAGTTTACACATTGAGCCTAATTTTTCAGGGAAAGAACTAGAGCTCGCTATTCAGCTACAGCTGCTCAAAAAGCAGATACAAAAAGCTGAAAGTTTTGCCAGCAGCAACTTTGACACAAACCATGTCAGGCTTAAAAAGATTATAACCGAGGAACAGGCTTGGAGAATAATCTTTGAGCAATCGCCTAACGGCGTTCTCCTCAGCGACGATGAAGGGAACATAATATACACCAATTCTGCCGCTACCGATATTTTAGGCTACACTCGCGACGAGTTCCTAAAAATGCGCTTTCACGACCTTGCGCCCAAGGAGCTAGCGGAGCAGGTAGATACCAATATCAAAAAGATACTGCGAGGCGAATCCCTAATCACTGAGGTCTATAACATTCGAAAAGACGGCAGTAAGCGCTATGTCCAACTTCACGAAACCAGGGTTATTTTTCCAAACGGGAAGTATGGCATAATGGTTATTTCAACCGATATAAGCCGAGCCAAGCAAGCCGAAGAGGCCCTTAAGGAATCGATGGAGATGTATAGGATTCTAGTTGAACACTCCAACGATGGTATTGTATTTGTAAAGGAAGGAATCGTAATCTACGGGAATCCCCGTATCATTGAGATTCTAAAGGCCAAACCCGAAGAGTTCCTTAACCAACCAATAACTAAGTTTATACATCCAAGCCAGAAAGAATTTCTGCTCCAGCGATATAAAAACCGCCTTGCGGGTAACCCTGAGCCAACAATTTACGAAACCATTCTCGTGTCGAGCCAAAATGAGGAAATTAATGTTGAATTTAACGTAAATTTAGTCGATCAGGCGGGTGAAAAGATCGATATTGTTTTCATCCGCGATATCACCATAAGAAAACAGGCCGAAAAGGCCATAAAAGAGAGCGAGGAAAGCTACAAGGGATTATTCAACAACTCAAGCGAAGGCATTCTTATTATTGACTCAAGCGGCGTAATTCTTGATGCCAATAAAAGCGGACTAATACTCTTCGGATACAGCAAGGATGAACTACTCGGAAAAACTATTCATGAAATTACCGATAATACACAAACATCGCTCGAGGAGGTTACCCGTTCTGTAAGGCTTGCATACCAGGGTCATACCCAAAAAATGGAATTTTGGGGGATTAAGAAAAACAATGATCATGTTCCTATTGATATGGTTTTTAACCGAGGCGACTACTTTGGGCTATCGGTTATTTTTGCCATGTGTCACGATATAACCGACCGGAAAAATGCCGAGGCAGTGCTCCGCGAAAGCGAGGAAAAGTACCGTACACTTACTGAGCAGATTCCTGTGGGTCTTTACCGAATTCTTAGCAACGGGCAAATTGTTTACTGCAATCCCGCATTTGCTGAAATTTTTGGGTTTAGTAGCTCACAAGCGGCCACCGGCAGTAATATTAAATCGTTCCTTAGAGATTTTGACAAGTGGTTGGTTGACTGCTCAACTGCCAAACTACCCATTGAGGTTGAAATGTTGAGGGCCGACGGCTCCACCATATGGGTTCAAAATATTCTCCAGCCCAATGTTACCGAAAACCCCGATGCCACATACTTTGATGGTATGCTGACAGACGTAACCGATCGTAAAGTTGCCATAGATGAACTTACTGAAAGCGAGGCTAAGTTCAGAGCCATGCTCTTAGCAATACCTGACCATCTGTTCCGGCTTAACCGCGAAGGCATCCTTATCGACTTTGCCCCAACCGATACAGCATTTTATCCAGAAATAACAAACCTTCACCTGGGCAAAAGCATTGCGGAAATTTTCCCATCATCCATTTACGAAAAATACTCCGAGGCGCTTAGCTATGCTTCAATAACCGGGAAACTTCAAAGGTTTGAGTACTCGTTCAAGCAAGAAAATTCCATATTTTACTACGAGGCTCGCATAGTTCCTGCCGGTGAAAAGATATTCCTGGTACTGCTGCGCGATATCACCCAACAAAAGAAATTCGAGGAGGAGATACGGATTCTGGCACAAACCATAATGAATGCCAACGACAGCATATCAATCACTGACCTCGATGGGAATTTTATATACGTCAATCCTGCCTTCACTAAAGTTTATGGCTATAGCCAAACGGAAATACTGGGAAAAAACATTAACTTAATCAGACCAATAGGTTTCGACTCCGACCTCAGCAAGGAGATTCATTCAGCTACCCAGAAAGGGGGATGGAAAGGCGAGATTCTTAATGTGCGAAAGGATGGAACAATCTTCCCAATATTCCTCTCCACCTCACCGGTATACAACGAGTTCAACGAGCCAATTGCATCGGTGGGAATTGCTAACGATATTACTGAGCGCAAGTTAATTGAACAGGAGCTTATAAGGGCTAAGGAACAGGCCGAGGAGTCGGACAGGTTAAAAACGGCGTTCCTCTCAAACATGAGCCACGAAATCCGCTCGCCCATGAATGCAGTGCTTGGATTTATCCAACTGCTTAAAGCAGAGGAAAGTATTACTGAAACCGGAAAGCAATACATTGAACTGATTGAAAATAGCGGAAACCAGCTTCTTGCCTTAATTGAAGACATTATTGATATCTCAAAGATTCAGTCCAACCAAATAAGAATCAACAAAACTTCATTCGATTTTAACGAACTTTTGCAGGAGCTCTACACCATTTACTCCAACCAGCTCACACGGAAAGCCGATCAAAAAACCCTCCTGTTTAAGCCCGAAATGCCACAGGAATCACCATTTACTGTATATTCCGATCCCGTGAGGGTAAGGCAAGTCCTTAACAATTTGCTGAGCAATGCCATTAAGTTTACACCAGCTGGCCATATCCGATTTGGATATACCCTCATGATAGATGAAGATATGCCCTACATCCAGTGCTATGTTCAGGATACTGGAATTGGTATATCGCCCGAAAAACAGGCTCTTATTTTTGAGCGTTTCCGGCAAGCCGACGATACCTATACCCGTATTTACGGTGGTAGCGGATTAGGATTAGCCATATCCAAAGGATTAGTCGACCTACTAGGAGGACATATTTGGGTAGAAAGCGCTGAGGGTCAAGGCTCAACATTCTACTTCACAATTCCTTTTCAGGAAGGTACAGAGAGTGGTAAGAGCTTAAAAAAAGAGGAACAAAAAAACCTATCGTCGGAGTTGCTAAAAGGCAAAAAGATATTAGTTGTGGAAGATATCAGTGAGATTAGGCTTTACTTTGAACGCTTACTTGAACCAACTGGTGCAAAAACTCTTTTTGCACATAATGCACGCGAGGCACGAGTGCTATTCAAAAAGCATAAGGATATTAGCGTTGTTCTGCTCGACATCAGGCTTCCCGATGCCGATGGTTACACAATAGCTGCGGAGTTCAAACGCCTGCGCCCCGATTTGCCCATTATTGCCCAAACAGCGTATGCGCTCCAGTCAGAGTTTAACAAGAGTATAGAGAGCGGCTGCGACGATTACGTAACCAAACCCATCGACTCACCCCTGCTCATCCAGAAAATTTTAAACTTAATAGAAAAGAAATCCGATAATCACTAAGGAGCTAAGCGCTCAATTTTCCATTGATTATTTATCAGCGTGTACTGTATCCTGTCGTGTAAACGGTTGGGACGCCCCTGCCAGAATTCAAAAAGTGTAGGCACTAGATTGTATCCACCCCAGTTGGGCGGGCGTTTTACGGTTTTCCCTTTAAATTCTTCCTCAAAATCGGCCATTAAGCGTTCCAGATACTTGCGGTTGGGAATCACTGAGCTCTGAGGCGATGCCCAAGCCCCAATTTTGCTGGCTTCGGGTCGTGTCTTAAAGTACCTGTCGCTTTCGGCATCGGTAGCCTTGTGGATTTTACCTTCAATCCTTACCTGTCGCTCAAGCTCAGGCCAGTAAAATACAAGGGCACCGTATGGGTTCTGCAATATATTTTTTGCCTTTCGGCTTTCATAGTTTGTAAAAAAGGACATTCCTTTATCATCGTAATGCTTAAGCAGAACCACTCTTGCCGAAGGCTTGCCATCGAAGGTTGAGGTGGCAAGGGTCATGGCGTTAGGCTCAGGAACTCCAGATTCAATTGCCTGGCTAAGCCAAAGGTCGAATTGTTCAATGGGTGTAGGCTTAACATCGTTCTCGCTGAGCGACTTCAAGGAATACTCGTGTCTGAGTGCGTTAAGGTCTTTAGGGCTCATGACATCATCATTAAAATTAATCCATCTGTATGTCGATTCGCTGCCTACGACCATTAATGGCGCTTCTGATACTGGCATTTAGGTCGAAACCAAGTATCAACCCAAATGCATTAAAGTAGAGCCAAAGCTGAAAAGCTATTAGCCCTCCCAGTGAACCATAAAACTTATTATACTGTCCAAAACGGTTCACATAGTATGAAAAGGCAAAGGAGGTAAGAATTATGAGTACGGTTGCAAGTATGGCTCCGGGTGAGAAAAAGCTAAACTTGTCCTTGCGCGACGGGGCAAGGTAATATACCAGCGATATGCCAAAAAAGAAAACCAGCACGGCAAGCAACCACTTAATAATCATAGCGATAAACAAAATCGACGATGAATGTAAAACACCCCAGTTGCCCAAAATGTTCAATAGGGTCTCCCCAAAAAACAGCAGCACAATACCAAGTATCACTATTAATGGCAACAGAAAGGTTAAAAGCAGTGCAATTAGGTGTTGCTCAACAAAGCTACGGGTTTCAATTGTATGGTATGTGGCATTGAACGCATCAATAAGGGCGCTTACACCGTTGTGGCTGAAAAATATGGCCGCAAGGAAACCAAACGAAAGTAAACCGGAACTCTTAGTGGTAACCACCTCAACCAAAGTTGCCTCAACCGTTTGGTAGGCGTAGGTTGGCATAATCCCCTTTGCCAGCTGTAGCAGCTGAAACTGAAAATTTTCAAGTGGTAGGTATGGAATAAGCGTGAAGATAAAAATTAGCAGGGGAACCGTTGCCAGAAAAAAGCTAAAGGCCACGGCCGATGCCCTTGTAGTAATAGCACCATTTACAATGCCGCGGAAAAAATATCGAATTACATCTACCACCGGAACCCCGTGTAGGCTTGGCACCGTAAAACGTTTTAACCTTCCCCGGAACAAGACAGCCCAAATACGCAACACTTTCCCCATTGCGCTGATTTTCCCGAAAGGTTTTGCCATACCCTATTCCACTTTTTTGAGGTTCATGTCGATACTTTTAATTTGATGAGTTATTGCCCCCACCGAAATGTAATCGACCCCACAGAGAGCGTAATCACGGATTGTAGATAGATTTATACCCCCTGACGACTCCGTTTCAAAACGTCCATTAACCATTTCAACCGCTTTGCGGGTATCGCTAACTGTAAAATTATCGAGCATAATACGACGCACTCCACCAACGCGCAGCACAGTTTCCACGTCGTTTAAACTACGTGTTTCAACCTCAATATCCAGGTTCCGTCCGGTTTTGGCAAGGTATTCATTAGCCATACTAATTGCTTGCTCAATCCCTCCTGCAAAGTCGATATGGTTATCCTTAAGCATAATCATATCAAAAAGTCCCATCCTGTGATTCAAACCGCCACCAATGGCAACGGCCATTTTATCGAGAATACGCATACCGGGAGTGGTTTTGCGGGTATCGAGCACTTTAGCTTTTGTGCCCTCGCAAAGTTTAACATACTCCCGGGTTTGGGTAGCAACGCCGCTCATACGCTGAAGCACATTAAGCACAATCCTCTCAGCCTGTAAAAGTGCATGAACCCTGCCGTAAGCCCTAAAAGCGATATCGCCAGGTTGGAGAAATTCGCCATCGGATTTTAAAAAGTTAATGCTGATATTTCCATCAATACGCTTGTATATGCGCTCAGCAACCCGTAAGCCTGCAATTACACCCTCCTGCTTCATCATGAGCTGCACAGCACCCACCGCATCGTATGGTATACAGGAAAGGGAAGAGTGGTCGCCATCGCCTAAGTCCTCAGCAATGGCTAAGTCAATTAGCCTATCAATAAGTTGGTCGTATGGGGTCATGATCTTACTTTGGATTAATGGCTGTTTCTGGCTCAATTCGGAACTGATGAATATAGGTTTTACCCTGCTCAGTTTTCATGAATATAGATACCCGGAATAGCCCGTTCTTACACTGAAGTGTACCAATAGCAAAAGCTGTCAAATCCTTTGCTCCCTGATGGTTTACGGTAAACTTAACCGGAATATTCTTTTCAAAGAATGATCGTAGCAGTAAAACCGCTTGAGCTTGGCTGTAAAAGTTTTCATCGCCAAGCAAATCAATCTCAACAGTTTTGAAAAAATATCGGGTTAAGTTATCAACATCGCCCTTTTCAAGGGCCTCGGCGCTCTTTTTAACAATTGTTTCAGGTGAATCCTGATAAACTAAAGTATCGGCCTTTGAAGCCATGAGAAGCAAAGCCGATATGAAATAAACTAATGATTTACGTAACATGTGCGGTATTTTCATTTCAACATTTTCCCAAAAATTTGAACTCATTTCAGCATTCGATAGCTACAAATTGTAAGCCAAATAAAAGCATAATCAAATAAAAATACAAGAACAAATCCAAAGTTAAACAATTTTAAGGAGAATGGAAACTCCTGGGAATTCAACCTATGGATTTGATACCAGTAAGGCAACGGAATAAAACTTCCACCGTTTTGAATTTCCACACACTCAAAACTATCTATTACCTTTGCGGAAATTGATTCTTATGCTGCCACAGGGTTGTAATCCGGAATGCAGGGGGTGTAGCCACAGGGATTGGTCCATGACCGATAGCCTTGAGCAAAAAAGAGCATTCATCAAGGGGAAGTTACCGGAATGGGCTAGCTGCGTTGAACCCGTGCGTTCAGTTACCGAAGATAAGCGTTGGGGATATCGCACTAAAACAACCCTAAGTGCAAGGTTTAATGGAAATGTTTGGGAGTTTGGAATGTGGCGGCGCGATGAGTTCATCCCTATTCCCAACTGCCCTGTACATGCCCCAGAGTTGAACAAAACACTTGCCCTGCTTGCGGATTCATTTCCACGGGAACACTTATTTGCGCTTGCATACATTGTAATTTCAGGCGCACAGGCTGTTTTGGTAATCAAATCGAAACATGAGCCAACGTTGAGTTGGCTAAGCGAAGAGGTTGTAAAAGGCCTTGCCAGCTTAGGGATTGAGGGTTTATGGTACCACATGAATCCTTCAACAGGCCGAAGGATTTTTGAGAAATCCGGATGGAGGTTAATATGGGGGAAGCCCCGTTCAACCGATTACAATGGATTACTTTACGGCCCAGCCGCATTTCAACAACTAATTCCAGAACTATACAACCAGTCGCTACTCGAGGCTGAAAACTTCCTAAATCCGAGCATCCAAAGCGCTGTAATTGACCTTTACTGCGGCACAGGTAACTCCATGCTGCGTTGGGCTAACCAAAATGCCGATGTTTTAGGTATTGAGCTTGGAGGTGAGGCTGTAGAGTGCGCCCGTTTGAATGTCCCCCAAGCAATGGTTTTGCGGGGTGCTTGCAGGCAAAGGGTCCCTCAAATTGCTGATTGGGCTGATAAAAAACGCAGTCAAGGAAAAGAAATACTGCTTTACGTAAACCCCCCACGCACGGGGCTTGAAACTGAGGTTACAGATTGGATTACTAAGCAGGGGCTTCCCATTCGAATTGCCTACCTATCGTGTAGCCCGGGTACCCTCTCAAAGAATTTGAAATTGCTCTGCACAAGCGGTTACCGTTTAGTGCGGTGCGTGCCATTCGATTTCTTCCCGCAAACGCACCATGTGGAAACGCTTGCTTTACTTGAGAAAGTCAGCGCTGATAGGCATTAGCATCGACACTTAAACAGCTAAAGCTCTCCCTAAGCGATGTCTTATCCTCAGCAACAATAATAAGCTTATCGTTTGGTTCAATTACCGTTGCACCGGTAGGGGAAATGTACCTATCGTTGCGCTGAATAAGAACAATTAGCGATTTTTCAGGAAAATTAAGGTCAACTATTCGTTTCCCAACTACACAGCTATCGTCAGGTATGTCAACCTCAACCATTTCGGTGCTAATATTTTCCCTGAGCATAACATCAACAGGGGTAATTTGCTTAACCCTTTGTGGTAGCAAAACCCTAAACCACTTTGCAACTCGAATAAGCGATGTACCCTGAATTAACACCGAAGTCAAGGTGATAAAGAATACAATATTGAATATCTCCTGAGCCTTAGCCATTCCAGCAATCAAGGGGTATGTGGCAAGTACAATTGGCACTGCGCCACGCAATCCTACCCAGGCAATGTACCACCGCTCACGGTTTTTCATCCTGTAAGGGGAAAGACTAATGAAAACGCTCAATGGCCTTGCAACAAACATTAACCCAAAGGCTATAAGCAACCCGTTCCCTATGTGCGGAATAATTTCACCCGCATTCACCAGTAAACCAAGTGTAATGAAAAGGATTATTTGCATAAGCCAAGCCAACCCATCGAACATTTTCAGGATAGTCTTTTTATGTATTAAGTGACTGTTTCCCAGAAATATTGCCGATAAGTAAACAGCCAAAAATCCATTCCCTCCAATAAAATCGGTTAGGGAAAAGGTTAGCAACATCAGGGTAATTGCTAATACAGGGTATAACCCTTCATATTCAAGCTTGATATTGTTAATTATGTATTTACTTGCATACCCAAAACCCACTCCCATACCAATGCCAATTATTATCTGGCTTAGAAAGAGTTTTACAACCTCCCAGAATGACAAAGCGGGGCTTGTAGCAAGTCCAAGAAAAATGATGGTCAATAGATAGGCCATAGGGTCGTTACTGCCGCTCTCAAGCTCAAGGGTTGGCCTCAGATTACCCTTTAGGGCTAAATTTTTAGAGCGAAGTATTGAGAAAACAGCAGCTGCATCGGTTGACGATATAATTGAGCCAATTAAAAAGCTTTCCGTAACACTAAAATCAGTTACTAGCCAGGTTATAAACCCCGAGAAAAGAGCCGTTAACACCACCCCCAGGGTGGAAAGGGTTATACCATGCCGTAAAATCGGCTTAATGCTAATCCAGTTTGTTTCGAACCCCCCTGCAAATAGAATAAAGTTTAAGGCAACAACCCCAATAAACTGAGCCGTAAGGGCATCGTTAAAAACAACCAGTCCTGAAAAAGACGTACCCGCAAGCATTCCAACAAACAGGAAAAAGATGAGCGTTGGAACACCCAAGCGGAACGAAGTTTTTCCAGCTATCAAGCTAATGAATAGCAGCAAAGAACCAATCAGTAAAAAGTTCTCAGTGGTAAAGTTCATTGGCCTAATACAATTCGTTCAGAATTTTTCCTTCACTTAAAAACGATACCCCCTGCCCACTGGTTAAGCTTACCATGATGGTCTCAACCAGGGGCTCGTTTACAGCAGAATCGGCCATCCACTCCAGAATGAAATTTGCGCCCACTCCGCTCCTGTCGCTTTCCGGGACAAAGTAGTTAACTGACTGCATGGGCATTACTGTATCAACTCTCGATTGCAAGAAGTCCTTTATCAGGTTCCCATTGGTATCGAGGTAGTAGACGCTAATAATGTAAATTGGATTATTAAAATCGGTATTGTGAACAGCCATAAATGCGCTTAACCCATAAAACGATTTTCCCTCAGCAAATGGTATGCTGGAGTAAACCGGTAAGTAGAGCGTTTGTGCCCTAACCTTTTTAACGGGGTTCTTCACCTTAATGTGAATTGGGTCAAATTTAACCAGTTCAACGGTCTGTGTTTCATGGTGTTTACAGCCAAAAAAAACACCTATAGCCAGGGTAATGCTTATCATAGCGTATCTCATACCCAACATGGTTTAGTTTTACAATTATTTCATATCTTGCAATATAAAAATTTTATTAAATCTTTTAAGAAAATTCAACCATGAAAAGGTATGTATTTTTAATTGGTTTAACCCTTGCAGCCTTTCAGGCTTTAACTTGCACAACAGCCATTATCAGCGGCAAGGCAACCCCCGATGGTCGCCCTTTGCTATGGAAACACCGCGATGCCGATGACTTTAACAACAAGGTGATATTTGAGGTTGGCCCACGGTTTAAATACTTAGCGCTCATCAACTCAAACGACCCTGAGCGCCATGCCTGGGCTGGCACCAACAGCGCCGGATTTGCCATAATGAACTCAGCATCGTACAATATCAAGCCAAAGTCCGATTCAACAAGGATTGAGGACATGGAAGGCTACATCATGAAGTTAGCCCTTGGCAGGTGTGCCACCATTACCGATTTTGCCCAAATGCTCGATACGCTTCCAAAGCCCTGGGGTTTATCGGCCAACTTTGGCATAATCGATGCCAAGGGAGGAGCCGGCTACTTTGAGGTTAACAACTTCAGCTACCGCTTTTACGATGCCAATAGTTCAACCGATGCCCCGGAAGGGTACCTTATCCGTTCAAACTTCTCGGTTTCGGGTGAACCCAACAAGGGCGCAGGATACATTCGCTTTAGCACAGCCTCAAACCTAATTGAGGAGGCTAAAAAAAACGGTCAGCTTACCGCCGAATTCTTCCTAACCAAAGCCACGGTTAGCCTCCGACAGGATATCACCGGAATTGATTTATCAAAGGAGATAGCTAAGGCTGAAAAGATTTACCCGCTCCGCGATTTTATTGTTCGGTACTACTCATCATCAACAGTGGTTATCCAGGGAGTACTGCCCAAGGAACCTACCGATTTTGCAACCATGTGGGTAAAGCTGGGCTTTCAGCCTGCATCGGTTGCTATTCCTCTATGGGTTGGTGCAGGTGGCATGCTGCCCGAAATTATTACTGCCCCCGATGGACTAAACGCCAAGCTATGCGATTTCACACTTAAACTAAAAAAGGATTGCTTCCCGCTTAGCTCATGGGCCGAAGGGGAAAACTACGTGCTGCTAAGCAAACTTATCAACAAGGAGCAAACCGGACTTATACAGCTCACCAATATTTTCGACAAGGAAATTATTGCCCGTACCAAAACGCTTTACGACAAGTGGACTAAGTTTGAGTTCAATCCCACTGAAGCGTACAATTTCTACTTAACACTTAACAGGGATGTTGAAAATTTCTATAAAATCCATTTCGATTTATGACCACACGTAAACGACTGATAGTTCTCACGGGAGCAGGCATAAGTGCCGAAAGCGGAATACGTACTTTTCGCGATATGGGAGGGCTCTGGGAAGAGTATGACGTTATGGAGGTGGCAAGCATCGATGGATGGAAGAAAAACCCACAGCTTGTGCTGGAATTTTACAACCAACGCCGACGACAACTATCAACCGTTGAGCCCAATTCAGCCCACAAAGCGCTCGCCGATGCCCAAAACCTCTTCAATGTATTTGTAATCACCCAGAATGTTGATAACCTACACGAGCGTGCAGGAAGCAAGAATGTGCTTCACCTGCACGGTGAGCTAACCAAAGCCCGACCAACAGGAAACCCCAATAGGATAATCGATATTGGATATAAAGACATTAACTGGGGCGACACCCTTGATGGGTACCAACTACGGCCCCATATTGTATGGTTTGGCGAGGAGGTGCCCATGATGAACGAGGCCATTAAACTGGTTCAAACTGCCGAGATTTTTGCTGTTATTGGCACCTCGCTGAATGTTTACCCCGCAGCCGGACTGCTCGATTATGCCCCTAAGGGTTGTCCCATATACCTTATTGACCCAAACGACATAAATATCTGGCGACGCGATGTTACTGTTATAAAAGAAAAAGCATCGGTAGGTGTTCCAAAGTTTATTGAGATGATTAAGAATGAATAAACCGATATTCATTGGACTAATTCCATTACTCCTAAGCCTTAACCAGGCCAATGCACAGAACTTTAAAGGAGGACTGCTTGCCGGAATAGCTGCAACCCAGGTTGATGGCGATACCTATGGTGGTTACAACAAGGCTGGCCCCATTGCAGGCATTTGGGTTGAACGCAACTTTCTGCCAGACTGGTTTTTCCGCATCAGCTTTCGTTATATCCAAAAGGGCAGCTATGCCAAAGACCGCACCTCCGACTCGCCCGACTTTTACCGTATGCGGCTTAACTACTTTGACCTACCAGTTGTTGCTGGCTACCGGTTTGTTAACGGATTCAATGCCGTTTTGGGCCTATCGGCTGGTTACCTAAGCAAGGCAACTGAGGAGAACTCACTTGGTCCCTTCCCCCCCGAAGAGGTATCGGCCTTCAACAAGTTTGAGATAGCCGGTATTGCTGGGATGGAGTACAACTACAGTGCAAAGTGGCGTTTCGGCTTAAACATAACCTACTCCATATTCCCCGTTCGACCCTACAGGGATAATATTTCGTATCGGCTAAACAAGGGTCAATACAACCGGGTTTTGGAGTTTGTGGCTATTTATAGGATTCAGTGATGTTATCAAACGCCAAGCGAATTTTAACGATAGCTATAGCTGCAATAGCTGTAAACCATGTTTGCCTTGCGCAGGAGGGAAAGTACAGCATCGACCTAAAATTGCGACCAGGCTTTATTATACCCCATCATGGCTACATGGCCTACTTCCTTTCAGAAAATGTTAATGCAATTCAGCTAAATCTTGGCATAACAACCGATGGTAGCAAATTCTGGCACAAGGAGTACAGCTATCCTATTATTGGCTTAGGAATACATCATTCCGGGTTAGGAAACGACACCCTTTACGGGAATCTAACCGGGTTATACTTTTTTATCAACCGTTTCTTTTTAAACGCCAATAGAAGGTTTAACATCAGCAACAGCCTATCGGTAGGCTTGAGCTACGCATCAAAGTGGCACAGCCCTGGAAACAGAACTAACATGGTACTGAGTACACCACTAAATGTTTTTTTTCAGTACGAACTGGGAGTAAACTACAAACTAACCACCAACCATAACATCTCCGCAAGCGTTGGGCTTGCACATGCTTCCAACGGAAGCATTAAGGAACCAAATTTAGGGTTTAATATCTTTACCACCTCGCTGGGCTATAGGTACTCCTTTGGCAAACCCAATCCGGTAAAAAACGAGTTTCCAACCGATAACACACCTTACACAACCTGGAGTGTAGGCATATTTTCCAGCGTAAAATCGGTTAATGCATTTACAGGTAAGCAGTACGGCATTATAGGATTTTCGGCCGAAAAGCTATACCGATTTGCACCGCTCTCCATGCTTGGTTTGGAGTTCAGCGCATACTGCGATAACTCCATACCCTACTTGGTGAAAGACAAAAGCGATATTCCAATTACAACCGACAGGTACGACAACTTAGCCATGGCTATTAATGCCTCTTACCTAATGGGGTTCGAGCGCATTAGTATTGCATTCCAACCCGGAATTTATCTACGAAACCGTTTTTATGGTTTTGGAGCTGTTACCAACAAGGTAGGAATACGCTTCAACTTGTATAAGGGCATAAGTGCAGCAATAGCTATAAAGGCCCACTGGCTCGCCCAGGCCGATTTTGTGGAGTTTGGTATTAAATACTCTTTTATCAAGAATGAGAAATAGACTGTATATACTGATTCTTTTTGCTTGGATTTCCCAATCGTGTAGCCTGATAGACGATTACACTCTGGGTGATATGGCTGAACGCCGAATAAGCCTTCCCCTTACCCTTGAGAAATTCGACATAAAGGGTTCATTTAGCATAACCCTTCTTCAGGACACTGTGGGATTCCTTGTTGTTAAATGCCACGATAAGGTTATACACGATGTTGATGTTAAAATTCAAAATGATGTTTTACTCTTGCGTGAAAATGTGAAAAGCCGATGGTTAAAGGACTACCCCATAATCAACATTGAGCTGCACTTGGCTGAAATACCCATGATAGAAGTCCGACAACCCTGTAAGCTAACCATACCAAACAATTTCAAAAGCCACAGCTTTTACCTGGTGGACTGGGGTAACTATGTAGATTGCAGTGCTTACGTAGATGTGGATATACTTAGGATTGATGTATCGGGCGAAAGTTTTGGTACATACAGGTGCAAGGGATACGCTGAGTATGCAACCCTGAATGCACATGGCGCCGCACTAATCGACCTTTCGCAAACCCAAGTTAAGTACTGCACGGCTAATCAGGGCTCAACGGAAACCATGCATATTTGGGTAACTGACCACCTTAAGGCAAATATTACCACGGCAGGGAACATTCACTTAAGCGGCAACCCTCTAATAGAGCTAATCCGCCAGGGTTCAGGCGAATTGGTTAGAGTTCCTTAGCAAATGGACACAAGAAAATAGGCTGCCCTGTAAGCAGCCTACTTATTTTTACCTTACTGGTTACGTTTCTTGAACTCCTCAACGCCTTTATCCAGGAACTGAATAAAGGCCTCCACATCGAGGTCGAATCCACGAGGCTCAGCAAGCACCTTCTCCTGGTTATCGAGCAACACGTAGTATGGTTGACCATTCACATTGAACCGTGTAGCCTGAAAATCGGAATTCTTTTTTCCAATTGTCTTTTTAACCTTGCCATCGCGGGCCGAAGTTACCCATTCGCTCTCGGGCAACTCGGTTCTATCGTCAACGTAAAGGGCTACAATAATGTAATCGCGACGCAACCTCTCCAGTACTCGGGGATCGCTCCAAACCTGCGCCTCCATTACCTTACAGTTAGCACAGGTATGCCCAACAAAATCGATAAACAAGGGCTTTTTCTTTTCCCGTGCGCAACGCAAAGCCTGGTCGTAATCAAAATAACCATTTAGGCCATGAGGGAGATGAAGGAAATCGGCAAAGCGAGGCTCCTCGCATAGCGAGTTTTCGTCGGCAATAGGGGTTGTGGTCTGGCTAATAATTACCTGATTCGACTTCAAGTCAAAGCTTTGGCTGCTTTGCGGGGGTAATAAACCGGAAATGGTTTTAAGCGGCGCCCCAAATAACCCGGGAAGAAGATAAAAAACAAAGGCAAAACTGGCTATGGCCAGGAATAAACGGAAAATACCCACATGTTGAAGATCGGAATCGAACTTGAATTTGATTTTGCCTAACAGGTATAGCCCCAGCAATGTGAAAATAGCCATCCAGACAGCAATGTAGCCCTCGCGGCTAATGAGGTTAAGCTGGTATCCCTGATCGATGGTAAGTAAGAATTTTAGCGAGAAGGCAAGCACGATGAATCCCAGAAAAACTTTCACTGAATTCATCCAGCCACCGCTCCGGGGCAGCGAGTTAAGCCACGACGGGAAAATTGCAAACAGGGTGAACGGTATGGAGAAAGCTAGCGAAAAGCCAAACATCCCCACAATGGGTTTTGCACCCAACCCCGATGCAGCCTCAACTAGCAGCGCACCAACAATGGGGCCTACGCACGAAAGGCTTACTATAACTGTGGTTAAAGCCAAAAAGAACGAGCCAATTAGTCCTCCCCTATCGGCCTTGCTATCGGTTTTGTTTGCCAGGCTGCCCGGTAACACTATCTCAAAAAGTCCAAAGAACGATGCCGCAAAGGCAATGAAAAGGATAAAAAATATTGAGTTGGTTATCCAGTGCGAGGTTAGGGTGTTTGCAAAATCGGAACCTAGGCTGAATAACGAAACTATCAACCCCAGCGATGTGTATATTGCTACTATTGAAATGCCAAACACAAAGGCGTTAAGTATGGCGTTAGCCCTGTTCTGTTGCTTACCCATGAAGAACGAAACGGTCATGGGAATCATGGGGAATACGCATGGGGTTAGCAATCCGGCTAGTCCGGCAGCAAACGAAACAAGGAAAAACCACCACAGCGATTGCTCCTCTGTTTTACCGGTATCGGTTGTACCCTCTACCCCTGTTTTCATGGTTTGAACGCTATCGGCTACTGCTTTTTGTTCGCTTCCCTGCCCCTCAATACCTGTAACTGCTCCCTCAATGGGCGCCGAAGACTTTGCTACTGTGCTAATGCTCTTTTCCAGATAGATACATTTATCGGCGTAGCAAGCCTGGTATTCAACCGTAATATTTATTGGTGCCTCTTCGGATTCAAGCTCTATAAGCTGTGAGAAAACTGCTTCACCTTCAAAGTACGAAAGGTCAAGGTTGAAGATTTCATCGTGTTCGGTCTTGCTCTTGGATACCTCCTTGATATTGCCTATCAGCTTATAACCAACCGGTTTCTCAAAGGAAAAGTTGGTGGGCAACGGCCCGCCCTCGGGCAGCTTGGTTGAGTAAAGGTGCCACCCCTCATCGATGCTGGCACTTATCACCACCTCAAATTTGCTGGCGTCAATCCTTTTGGCGGTTGCCGACCACTGAACCGGATCGTCCATCTGCGCATGCGCATGACCCAATGCAAGCAACCCAAACAGGAATAGACCTAATGATTTTAAAAGAGCTATTCGCTTCATGATGCAATTATTTTTATGTTTTTGCAAATATAGCTTTTTAATGATGAAGTAATGGAGGTATAGAATTAGCGGATGGACATTGTGAATGGTTTGCGAACCTTTAAACGGGAAAAATGGAGAATATTTGGAATTTAGAGAAATATGAGACGTTAAACGTGAATCGTTAGCCGGTAAACGGGATAGAAGGAGAATGGATAAAGGATAAAGACTAAAGGATAAAGGCTAGATGTTTAGGGTTCAGGCTCATTTACGAACAACCTTTCCAGCCCTGTAGGGGCTAAACATTTTTAACCCCATGACTAATCCCTCATGTATTGCGATTGCTTGTAAACCAGTCAAAAGGGATTAAGGTTTAAAGGTACAAAGAGATGCTTCGGCAGTGCTCAGCATGACAAAGGAAGTGAGAGAGCCAATGGTATTGTCATTCCGAGCTAGTCGAGGAATCTCATTAATGAAAAGAGTTGTAGGTTCAATGATATGCTTCGACGGGGCACAGCATGACAATCGTTTCGTGAACTGAGCAACAGCAAGTATCACAGAGTTGCACAGTGTTTCACGATGTTACACTGTGTAACTCTGCGTATTCTGTGTTATAGCAAACCCAAAACCATCAACTTCCTTTAGAACGATTAAAAATAATCAAACGAACGTTTTACCGAAAGTGTTGATTTAAAACGTTTGCAGCAAAAACAAGCATGCTATATAATTATGCCGAACAACATATTTGTATAAAAATGCTTGCACAAAAAATATTTTTTTCTATACCTTTGCCTCGGATTCATATCTGGGACAACTATGATTAAAAAAGTATTAATTGCTAACCGGGGCGAAATTGCAGTCCGGGTTATCCGCTCATGCCGCGAGATGGGGATACTCTCCGTTGCGGTTTACTCCGATGCCGACCGACGTGCACTCCATGTGCGCTATGCCGATGAGGCATATCACATTGGGCCATCGCCCTCGCGCGAAAGCTACCTGAATGGCGATAAGATTATTGAGGTTGCCCTTAAGGCAGGCGCCGATGCCATTCACCCGGGCTACGGTTTCCTTTCGGAAAACGCTGAGTTTGCCCGTAAATGCGCTGCCGCAGGCATAACCTTTATTGGGCCCGACCCCGATGCCATTAACCAAATGGGCGATAAGATAACCGCCCGCCAAACCATGATTGCTGCCGGCGTACCCGTGGTACCCGGAACCCAGCAAAAGGTTTCGGACATGGAAACTGTTCGCAAAATTGTTGATGAGATTGGTTTACCCGTTATAATTAAAGCCTCGGCCGGTGGTGGAGGCAAGGGAATGCGACTGGTTCGCCGTCCCGAAGATCTTATTTCGGCCGTTAAAATGGCTCAATCGGAGGCATTGTCGGCCTTTGGCGACGATACAGTGTATATTGAGAAGTATGTTGAATCGCCCCACCACATCGAGTTTCAGATACTTGCCGATAGGCATGGGAATACTGTTCACCTTTTTGAGCGCGAGTGCTCCATACAGCGCCGCCACCAAAAGGTGATTGAGGAGACCCCATCGCCATTCCTTACCCCTGAGCTTAGGGAGGAAATGGGGAAAGCTGCCGTGGCTGCCGCTAAAGCGGTAAACTATGTTGGTGCAGGTACCATTGAGTTCCTAGTTGATGGCAACCGCAACTTCTACTTCCTTGAAATGAACACCCGTCTACAGGTTGAACACCCCATTACCGAGCGTGTAACCGGAATCGACCTTGTTAAGGAGCAAATCCGAATTGCTTCCGGATTACCAATATCGTTCAGGCAGGATGAGATAGCCCAGCACGGGCATGCCATTGAGTGCCGCATACTTGCCGAGGATCCATTCAACAACTTTATGCCATCACCCGGCCTTATCAGACACATCAGCGAGCCCAATGGGCTTGGCGTTAGAACCGATGGCTATGCTTACGAGGGCTACGAAATTCCTATTTACTACGACCCCATGATTAGCAAGCTAATTACTTGGGGGCGCGACCGTACCGAGGCCATCAACCGAATGAAACGGGCTCTGTTTGAGTACAAAATCACCGGGGTGAAAACATCCATCCGCTTCCTTGAGCGTATCATGGATAACCACGACTTTAGGATGGGTAACTACAACACCCACTTCATACCCGAACACCTTGATGAGCTGATGGATATTCAGCCTCGTGGTAGTAAAATCTTTGAGGATATGGCAATAATTGCAGCCTATTTCGATTTTATCACCAAGATGGAAAAGGTGGCCATGAGCGATTTTACCGTAACCCACTCCGACAACTGGAAAACATACGGGTTAAAGCGCAGCTTGCTTCCTTACTAAACAAACATGCTTGAACAAATGGGACTTGAAGTTAGAATTGGCGATCGCATAGCCGAGGTTAAGCTGGTGCGCCGCGATGAAAATATTGCCGTTTTTGAGGTTGACGGCGTTGAGTACGAGGTGGACATTGCCCAGGTTGAGAACGGCGTTTTTTCCATAATCCATAATGGCAAATCGTTTAACATTGAGATTATTCCTGGCGATGGGCCAAAAAATTACTACGTGAATACCTTTTACAACTCCCACGAGGTGGAAATAATTGATGCCCAAAGCCGATATCAACGAAGCCGAAAGGCTCTCGACGATCATGCTGCCGACAAGATAATCTCAACACCCATGCCCGGTAGGGTGGTTAAGATTCCAGTATCCGAAGGCGAAACCGTTTCAAAAGGAACAACGGTGATTGTTATATCGGCCATGAAAATGGAAAGCGAGTACAAAAGCCCCGTTGATGGGATTGTAAAGAAGATATACGTGGCTGAGGGCGATAATATCAATGCTAACCAACCGCTTGTTGAGATTGAGTAAATTCTATCCTTTAACCTTTATTATTCTTTTCCATGAAAACACTTGATGAGCTATATCAGGAGTTAGAGCGTCGCAATGCCATAGCCGAGCAGGCTGGCGGACCCGACCGTATTGCCAAACAACACGAAAGTGGGAAAAAAACTGCAAGGGAGCGTATTGTTGAACTGCTCGACCCCGGTACTTTCAATGAATTTGACAAGTTTGTAACCCACCGTACCAACGATTTTGGCATGGATAAGAACCGAATACCCGGCGACGGCGTGGTAACCGGTTATGGCAAAATTGACGGACGGTTGGTTTACGTTTATGCATACGATTTTACTGTTTTTGGCGGTACGCTTAGTAGGGCTAATGCCGATAAGATTATCAAGCTTCAGCAGCTGGCCACCCGTATGGGCGCACCAATTATTGGGTTGAACGACTCGGGTGGTGCACGCATTCAGGAAGGTGTTCAGAGTTTGGCTGGCTATGCCGAGATATTCTACAACAACGTTCGTAGTTCAGGGGTTATCCCACAAGTAACCTGCATAATGGGACCTTGCGCGGGTGGTGCAGTGTACTCACCAGCCCTAACCGATTTTATAATTATGGTTAAGGATTCCAGCTACATGTTTGTTACCGGACCCGATGTGATAAAAGCCGTTACACACGAGGATGTTACCAAGGATGAGCTGGGCGGAGCCGTTACCCATAATGCCAAAAGCGGCGTAGCGCACTTCATTGCCGAAAACGACGAACAGGCACTTATGCTTGTTAGGGAGCTAATGAGTTTTCTACCCGTTAACAACATGGAGGAGCCACCCGTTTTCCCAACCACCGACGATCCGCTCCGCGAGGACGAAAGTCTACAAACCCTAATCCCGGCCGACCCAAATAAACCCTACGATATCAAGGAATTAATCCTAACCGTGGTTGACGATAAAAACTTTCTGGAGGTTCAGCCGCTCTTTGCCAAAAACATTGTTGTTGGCTTTGCACGTATGGCGGGGCACACCGTTGGCATAGTTGCCAACCAGCCTGCCCATCTTGCCGGCGTGCTCGATATCGACGCATCGGTTAAGGGCGCCCGCTTTATTCGCTTCTGCGATTCGTTCAACATTCCCATTGTAACCTTTGTTGATGTTCCGGGATTTCTGCCGGGTGTTAATCAGGAATCGAATGGTATTATTCGCCATGGAGCAAAGCTGCTATACGCTTACTCGGAAGCAACAGTTCCTAAAATTGCGGTAATCACCCGCAAGGCATACGGTGGTGCATACTGTGTAATGTCCAGCAAGCAGGTTGGCGCCGATGTTAACTACGCCTATCCCATGGCTGAGATTGCTGTTATGGGCCCCGAGGGAGCAGTAAACATACTATACAGGAATAAAATTGATAGCGAGGAAACCCGTCAGGAACTAATTGATGAGTACCGCGAGACATTTGCAAACCCATACCGTGCTGCTGAACTGGGCTATATCGATGAGGTTATCTACCCAAAACAAACTCGTGCCAAGCTGATTCAGGCATTGGAGATGACCCGTACCAAGAGTCAGCAGAACCCACCCCGCAAGCATGGCAATATTGTTTTGTAGCTCATGGACATCAAAAAGGTTTTTGAGATTAACAGGAACTGGGCTGAAGCGCGCAAGCGCGTTAACCCCAGTTTCTTTCGAAACCTTTCGCTAAACCAGCAACCCAAAATGCTTTACATTGGCTGTTCCGATAGCCGGGTTACAGCTGAAGAACTTATGGGGGCAAATCCGGGCGATGTTTTTGTTTACCGCAATATTGCCAACCTTGTTCCCGCTGGCGACCTTGCCTCAATGGCAATAATAAACTATGCTGTAACGGTTCTGAGGGTTGAACATATTGTAGTTTGCGGTCACTACCTCTGTGGAGGCATTGAGGCTGCACTGCAGCCTAAAGATATGGGTATACTCAATCCCTGGCTACGAAATATCCGTGATATTTATCGCCACCATCGGCATGAAATTGAAACAAACAACTCAATTACCGATAGGCAAAGACGTCTGGTAGAACTGAACGTAAGGGAGCAATGCGTAAACGTTATCAAGGCCCCAGAAGTTCAAAAAGCTATCCGTTCCAAAACACTCAACGTGCATGGTTGGGTTTTCGATATGGAAACGGGCCTACTGAAAGATTTAAAGGTCGATACCGATGCTATACTTAAGGAAATTATGTCGATATATCGCCTTGAATAGATATTTTCTTTGCAGATAAATCATAGCAAACGAAGCCAGGATTACCGGCTTCGCTAGTTCAGTAGGGGTTACTACTTGTTGTTAAGGTTGACCATTATTCCCTGTCCATTCCCCATCATGTATGTGGGAAGCTGACCATTCCACTTATTGATCCATTCAAGTTCAATGATCTTAGGATTGCTACTAATGGACTGACCCTTGATTTTAAGAGCCTCCGACTCTCCCTTAGCTTTCTCAATGGCAATATTCTTATCGATAGTAGCCTGCTTGAGCTGCTCTTCCTTTTGTTTGGTTACCTCAATTAACCTTAAGGCTTCCTGCTCGGCCAATTTCTTAGCATTAATGGCCTTTTCATACTCCTCGTTATAGTAAACCTCGCGCACATCCACGTTATCAATTATTATTCTATACTGCTTGCATTCATCCTTAATGCGGTTAAGGATTTCCTGTTGGATGTCGTTCCGCTTGGTGCTGTATGCCTCAATGGGAGTATAACCCGAAACGGTTAGAGCTAATGCCGATTTCAGCTTTGCGCGGATTACATTCTCCTCAAGCCAAAGGTAACGTCCCGATCGGCCACCGTCGTTTTCCGTAACGTTTTGGTATATCCAAGGAGCTTCATTGGCATCAATGCGCCACGAAACGGATACATCAAAACCAAGCTTTATACCGTCCTTGGTAGGCGCCCAAATGGCATCGGAGTTAGGTTTTTCGCCCTCGCCAACGGCATTGGCACAGGTGTAAACCCAAACAGTTTTATCCATGTAGTGAATATCGTTCCAGGGGGCTATTACATGCCATCCGGTGTGCAGAGGTTCAGAGCGGACACCACTTGGTGTGGTAACCACAGCAACCTCCTGCGGCCCAACAACCACTATTAGCGAAAGCATCACTACAAGTATAGCCCCAGCCAAAATGGCTGGCAAAGCAAAGGGAAGGTCAAACCCCGATGGCCTTGCCTTTTTGGCAACCAATGCAATTATGCCATAAACAAGGATTAACCACGCAACAACTTTAAAGAGTACCATACACTTATGCATTTTAAGTTAGATTAGGAAAGGTAGGAAAAACAATTGAATTGACAATCAAGTGATGCGCCCATTTGTTGGAATTAGCTAATCTATCTATCTTTAACAAAAATTTTTACATGAGTCAAACATCGCGCAAAAGGGTACTGATAGTAACATACTACTGGCCTCCATCGGGTGGTGTTGCCGTGCAACGTTGGCTTAAGTTTGTAAAGTACCTTCGCGATTTTGGCTGGGAGCCAATTGTTTACACCCCTGAAAACCCTGAATCCTTTTACGACGACCATTCCCTGTTTAAAGATATCCCCGAGAACATTGAGGTAATTAAACGGCCAATTTGGGAACCCTACGACATTTACAAATGGATAACAGGGCGAAAAGGGAAAAAACTAGGGCTTGGCTTTGCCGACGATAGCGATAAAAAAGGGGGTTTGGCAAAGCTGATGGTCTGGATACGGGGTAACATTTTGATTCCCGATCCGCGCGTATTCTGGGTTAGGCCATCGGTAAAGTTTTTAAAGCGTTACCTTAAGCAACACCCAGTTGATGCCATTGTTACCACAGGGCCACCTCACTCCATGCATCTAATTGGACTTAATCTGAAGCGTAAACTCAATATACCATGGCTTGCCGATTTCCGAGACCCATGGACAAATATCGATTTTTACCACGAGCTGAGGCTTACCAAGTTTGCTAACTGGTATCACCATAGGCTTGAGCGGAAAGTTGTACAAACTGCCGATTACGTTGTTGTAGTATCGCAGCAAATGAAGCGGGAATTTGAAAGCTTAGGCAGCAATAAAGTTTTGGTTCTTACCAACGGCTTTGATACGGATGACATCCCTGCTGGTGAAACCCAAAGAAACGATAGCTTTTCCATTTGCTATGTGGGAACCATGAACTCAGCCCGTAACCCGCATGTTTTATGGCAAGCGTTAAGTAGGATATGCGCAGAAAACGCTGAGTTTGCCCAAAAATTGAGGATACAAATGGCTGGCCAGATTGATATCTCGGTTACAACAGCCATAAAGAGTTATGGGCTTGAAAAGAACTTTGAGCATCATGGCCTACTCCCACACGACCGGGCATTGGCGCTTCAAAAAAACGCTCAAATTCTACTGCTTGTCATCAATAATACCCCAAACGCAAAGGGAATTGTGACTGGAAAATTCTTTGAGTACCTTGCTGTTGGCAAGCAAATTCTTACCATAGGCCCCACCGATAGCGATATAGCAGAAATTGTGCACGAAACGGCCTCTGGCGATGTTATTGATTATACCGATGTTGATGGGGCCACTCAAACACTCGTCAAATACTTTAACTTATTCAAGCAGGGCAACCTTACTCCCGAGCCCAAGGGTATTGAGAAATACTCCCGTAAAGCCCTTACCGGCAGGTTGTCCGAGATTTTAAACCAAATCACAAATGGGTAGTAAAAAGGTAATTCTTACTGTTCTTGGGGCACGCCCTCAGTTTGTTAAGGCGGCGGCTGTTAGCCGCCAACTGCAGGCATTTGGCATTCCCGAGATAATAGTTCACACCGGTCAGCATTTTGACCAAAACATGTCCGATGTGTTTTTCAGCGAGATGAGCATACCGGAACCTGCCTATAACCTGAACATCAACAGCCTTAACCATGGGGCAATGACCGGGCGGATGCTCGAGCAGGTTGAAGAGGTAATCCTGAAGGAGAAGCCATCGGCTGTTATGGTTTATGGCGATACAAACTCAACCCTTGCCGGAGCGCTTGCTGCTGTTAAGTTGCATGTAAGGGTAATCCACGTTGAAGCCGGTTTACGCTCGTTCAACATGGCCATGCCCGAGGAGGTGAACAGGATACTTACCGACCGCATTTCAAGCCTTCTATTCTGCCCAACCGATGCCGCGGTTGCCAACCTTAAAGCCGAAGGCTTTGATGGCTTTAAAGCGCAAATTGTTAAGTGTGGCGATGTAATGCAGGATGCGGCCTACTTCTACCTCGACAAAGCAAAACGTGAATCGAAAATATTAAAAGAGCTTTCGCTCAGCAACGACTTTGTTTTAGCAACCATTCACAGGCAGGAGAACACCGATGATCCTTCAAACCTCAAAAACATTATTGATGGGCTGAATAGGATTAACCGTGAAACACGTGTAGTGGTTCCATTGCATCCAAGAACCAGGAAAATACTTGAGCAAATGGGAATTTCCCCTGAGTTTACGGTTATTAATCCGGTTGGGTATTTTGATATGCTGATGCTTATTAGCAATTGCAAGCTGGTTATGACCGATAGCGGAGGGTTACAGAAAGAGGCTTTCTTTTTTGGTAAACACTGCATTACCCTGCGCGAACAAACCGAGTGGGTTGAACTGGTTGAGCATGGCTTTAATCGATTAGCAGGCCCCAATGCCGATACCATTTACCTTGCTTACAGTGAAATGATAAATAAAAAATCGAACTTCGATATCGATTTGTATGGAAATGGGAAAGCATCGCAAAATATTGCGGAACAACTCAAGCAGTGGCTTTAATATACTTTGGGCAGCTCTTATACTTTTTACCTTACAGCCAAGCAGATTAAATGCTCAATGGTACGCTGAGGCCTCTGGTGGGGGTGTTTATAATCTGCCAATGCCGCTAACTATTTATCAGGATGGCACACCAACAATTACAATGACAGCCCGATTTAAAACTGAGCCTTTCACTTTACCAGTTTATTGGGATGTCCGACTTGGAAAAATAGTTGGGAAAAGGATTTATGAAACTGAGTTAATACACCACAAGCTGTACCTGAAAAACACTACAGCCGAAGTGCAAAAGTTTAACGTTTCGCATGGGTTCAACATGCTGATTTTTAACTACGGAATTGAAAGGGGTAAATACCGGTACAGAGCAGGGCTAGGGCTTGTAATTGCACACCCGGAGTCGAAAATTCGTGGACTTGAGTTCGGAAACTCAACCGATGATTGGGATATGGGTTACTACCTTACAGGGCCTGTAGTTTCAGCCAGCGCTGAGCGTAAAATCGACATTTCAAAGCACGTTTACCTTTTATTTGGGGCAAAAACTACAGTTGCACTCGCCAAAGTACCTATCAATGATGGTCATGCAAGGTTTGCGAACGTCGCAGGGCATCTGAACCTTGGAGTTGGGTTGAGAAAATAAAAAAATGCCGATCCAATAGGGTCGGCATTGATATATTCCCTGAAATGTTAAGCAATATGTAGGAACTGCGATACCAACTTGGCTATTTCGGCGTTATTTCCGTATAGTTTCTCGCTTAGCCCCTTATCGTTAAAAGCTTTCAGCTTTGAAATAATTGAGTCGATCATGCCGTGGGGGTAGATACCGTCCTTTTCAAACTTTTGCCTTTTGGCCTCAAGCGCCTCGGCCGATTCCCAGCACGATGCAGGTAATTGCTTGAGGCTGGCAAGCCTCTCCTTGAACTCAGGCCTGAAGATATTAACATCAACATATAGCTTTTCGGCTAGTTCAAGTGCATCGGGGCGACGAAGCCCATCGAGCGCAGCAACAATAAGGCCGGCAACAGTTAGGTAAGGGTTAGCTGATCCATCGGCAACACGATACTCAACGGTTTGCTTACTTTCTTTAGCCTCGTATACGCTGCAATCGTTGGGGTTGGCATGTTGAACCATGTGCTCAGCGCCAATCCATCCGAGCGGGACACGTATTACAACTGAACGGTTGCGCTCGCCCCAGCAGATGTTAGTAGGTGCTTCCTGGTGTGGAACAAGGCGCAGGTACGATATGGGTATGGTATTACCAAAGGCGGTAAGGGCATCGGCTGCATCGAGGATTCCGGCAACCATTTTCTTGGCGGTATTGCTAAGCTTACCGTTTTCAACCATCATGTTTTTGCCATCTTTTTCCACCATCATGTGGAAATGTAAGCCGCTCCCTGCCTTTCCTACAGTGATTTTTGGGGCAAAGCTAATATCTACACCATAACGATAGCCAAGCATTCGAACAATCCACTTGGCAATAATCAGCTGTTCAACAGCCTCCTCAGCAGGCATGGGAAGGAACTCTATCTCGTGCTGTTCATAAAGGTTATCATCGGTCATGAAGCAGCCAACCTCTGAGTGGCCATACTTAACCTTGCCTCCAGCGCTGGCTATGTAAATAAGAGCCTCGCGACGCAGGTTTTCCCACTTTGCAAATGGTTCCGAGGCGTGGTAACCCTTTTGATCGACACCCGGGTAAAAATCTTCGCGTTCGCTAATCACGTAGTACTCCAGTTCTGCAAGTGCCTTAAAGGTCATGCCCGTTTCGCTCTTGAATAAATCGTGAGCTTTGCGTAGCACGTTTTCAGGAGCACTTTCAAGGGGCTTACCGGTGCTATCGTAAAATGAGCAAAGAATGTCAATTGTAGGAACATCGGAAAAGGGATTCACAAAAGCGGTACGGTAACGTGGTATAACGTAAAGGTCGCTACTCCCGGCCTCAATGAACGAGAACAAGCTAGAACCATCAACCCTCTCTCCGGCCGATAGAACGGAATCGAGGTGCTCCTTTGATGATATTACAAAGTTCAGGGTTTTTAGCTTGCCATCCTCGGCCACATAGCGGAAGTTAACCATTTGAATGTTGTTAGCCTCGCAAAAGCGAATAATATCGTTCTTGGTAAACTCCGATGCGGGTTTCTTCAGAAAGCGAACCAGCTCATTAGGGTTCATCAGGATTTCAGAATCGTTCATGTGTTCCTAATTTTTTATTTTGCCAAAGCTACAAAATCAATCGACATCGCATTCGTTTGCGGCTATGTTTATCAACATCATTTTATAGCATTTTTCCTAAAAGTAGAAATATTTTCAGCAACCAACACAATGAATAGACGTTTATTCTAAAACCAAAGGCTTTATCTCGATATATTTCTGCCGAATGTGAGTTCGAGTCAATTTTTGAATTGGTTAGGCGATTAGATATGTTTGGGTATCTTTCCCACGGTTCACAGATGCCTTTAAAGTATTGCTGCTAGCAGAGGCTAATCCCATATAATTTAATTTCAGGCAAAACCACAGCAATGGACAATAATTTCGTTAAATTGCACTGTTAACTTTTAACTTTAACTAATAAAGGTGGAAAATATCTGTCACTGTATGAAATATAAACCTTTACCCATAATCATAGCTGTTCTAACTACGGTAATGTTGGTAAATACATTGTCCGCCCAGCAGAAGAGAACAAACTGGTTGCAGGAGAAAAACGAGTACACAGGCCGTTGGCGTGTTGGTGTTGGTGCCAATATTGTTGAGCCAACAGCGGTGGATGTTCAGTTTTACCGTTTGAGCAAGATCTGCACAAGCCAATTTGCCATTAACAAGAAAATTGCCATTGGTATTTGGGCTGGTATGGAAGGTTTGCTGTTAGGCTCTCTGATAGAAAGGCAGAATAACGAGACCTGGGAGAAAGGGAGCATACGCTACGGAATAGATACTAAGTTCTACCTGCCAATACTGCTAAACCCCTACATTGGTTTTGGCATTGAGGGCGGTAAAAGAAAGCTTGACGGGGAAAGTTCTTTTTCGCCTGACTTTGTTGCGCGCATTGGGCTTGAACAAAAGATTGCCGGAATTAAACTATCCACGCGGTCGGCGCTGAACATCACCTTCTTTATAGATGGGAAGCTAAATAAATGCCTGAATGCCGATTTTGTTTACATCATGCCAAGCCTTGGATTGCGTTTTCACTGGATTTAGTGCATTAGAAAAATGTTTGGAATGTAAAATTTATTCAATATCGTTAAGATAGGGATATTTGTCATGCTGAGCTAGCCGAAGCATCTCTCTGTCATGCTGAGGGCTGCCGAAGCATCTCTTTGTACTTTCATCCCTTTAATGAGTTTCCTCGACTAGCTCGGAATGACAATACCCCTTGCCTCCTTACGCTCTTTGTCATGCTGAGCTCGTCGAAGCATCCCTTAGTACCTTCAACTCTACTTTAATGCGATTCCTCAACCATCACGGAGCCATTCGCAGAGGCATAAAAGCCTGACCCGGCAATGGGTCGGGGGTGGAACGTGGCGGTGGGCTTAGTAAGCGATACCATATGAGTCACGCCGCAGGCGTGGCGAATAGTATCGCGTAGCAGTTCCACCCACGGGGCATCCATCGGGTCGGGCTTTTCAGCCTTGATCT